>JAURYI010000074.1 GCA_030654015.1 Methylococcales bacterium
TCCGAGACCTTTGGCATCTTAACAATCGTTTTATTCGTAAGGTGCTTGCTCATACTGTTGGCGTGTTTCTAAATTATTGCCTCGGTCAGCAACTTCTGCAATTCGAGGCGTTAGTTCAAATTTGAAAGTCAAACATCGCGTAGTAGTAAATAGTAACGAGGCACACAGGTTGGGGTTCGCAAGCTCACCCTAACCTGCATTATTACTTCGCCGCCGTCTGATCTTTTTTCATCATCAACCGAATCCCGCGCACTGCTTGGCGGGTTCGGTGTTCGTTTTCAATCAAGCCAAACCGAACGTGGGTATCGCCGTATTGACCAAAACCAATGCCCGGTGCAACGGCAACTTTCGCTTCCAACAATAATTTTTTAGAAAACTCCAGCGATCCCATTGCGGCATACTGTTCGGGAATTTTTGCCCAGACAAACATCGTGGCTTTGGGTTTTTCCACTGCCCAGCCGATAGCGTTCAAACCATCACATAACACATCACGACGTTTGCAGTACATTTCGGCGATTTCATGCACACATTCTTGCGGGCCTTCCAGCGCGGCAATGGCGGCGATTTGAATCGGGGCGAATGTACCGTAATCCAGATACGATTTGATACGCGCTAAGGCAGACACTAATTCTTTATTGCCGCACATAAAGCCCACGCGCCAACCGGGCATATTGTAGCTTTTTGACAGGGAGAAAAATTCGACCGCAATATCCTTCGCGCCTTCGACTTGCAGAATAGACGGGGCTTTGTAGCCGTCAAATACGATGTCTGCGTAAGCAATATCTTGGACGACCCAGATGTTATGTTCTTTTGCGACCGCGATAATTTTTTCAAAAAATTCCAGTTCCACGCATTCGCTAGTCGGATTACCCGGAAAATTAAGAATCAGCATTTTGGGCTTCGGCCAACAATCAACAATGGCTTTGCTCAGTTCTTCAAAAAAATCCACGCCTTCAATCATCGGCACATGACGCACGTCTGCACCCGCAATCACTACGCCATAAGGATGAATCGGATAAGCAGGATTCGGCACGAGAACGACATCGCCAGGCCCTAAGGTGGCAAGAGCTAAATGCGCTAGACCTTCTTTAGAACCGATGGTAACGATAGCTTCCGTTTCAGGATCTAAATCAACATCAAAGCGGATTTTATACCAGTCACAAATCGCTTTGCGTAACCGTGGAATTCCTTTAGACACTGAATAACGATGGGTATCAGGACGTTGTACGGCTTCAATCAACTTATCAACAATGTGTTGTGGCGTGGGTTGGTCGGGATTGCCCATGCCAAAATCAATAATATCTTCGCCCGCAGCACGCGCTTTGGCTTTCAATTCATTGACAATGTTAAAAACATAAGGAGGGAGACGACTGATTCTATGAAATTGTTCCATTTAATAGCTTGTGGGAATAGTGTTAAAAATGCTGTCTAAATTACTGTTGTTACTACAATATGTCAAATAGCAAACTATTACTGGCTTTGTCTGAGTGACAAAATTAAAATTACAGCTACTTCCTTTTTTCCTGAGTTTTATAAAATGACCTTTCCAATACAAGATTACGCCCTACTTGATGATGCTGAATGTGACGAGCGCATTATTGCCGCCAAAGCCAAATTGGGCAGTCGTTGCGTGGTACTCGGACACCATTACCAACGCGACGAAGTCTTTAAACACGCGGATTTTTCTGGCGATTCGCTGAAATTATCGCGCGATGCCGCCCAATCCGAAGCAGAATACATCGTGTTTTGTGGCGTGCATTTTATGGCGGAAGTCGCCGACATCTTGTCACGCCCTGAACAAATCGCCATTTTGCCCGACCTAGCCGCAGGGTGTTCTATGGCGGATATGGCAAACCTGATTAAAGTACAAAAATGCTGGCAGGAACTGGCGCAAGTGATAGATGTGGAAAATACCGTCACGCCTGTGACTTACATCAATTCCGCCGCTGATTTAAAAGCCTTTTGTGGTGACCATGAAGGCATTGTCTGCACCTCCTCCAACGCACAAAAAATTCTGGAATGGAGTTTTAGCAATCGGGAAAAAGTGCTGTTTTTCCCCGACCAACATTTGGGACGCAATACGGGCTACCGCATGGGCATTCCGTTGGAACAGATGGTAACGTGGGATTTTCATCAACCGATGGGCGGCTTGACCAAAGAGCAGATTGAAAATGCCAAAATTATTTTATGGAATGGCTATTGTTCCGTGCATCAAGCGTTTAAACCTGAACAAATCGACAATTTCCTCGCCCGTTACCCTGAAACCAAGGTCATCGCGCACCCCGAAGCCTGTTTTGAAGTCTGTCAAAAAGCGGATTATATCGGCTCAACGGAATACATTTTAAAAACCGTGCGTGAAGCTGAACCGAATACCCGCTGGCTGGTGGCAACCGAATTAAATCTGGTCAACCGTCTGCATGAAGACTGCAAAGCCCAAGGTAAAAACGTGCATTTCATGTCACCGACGCTGTGTATGTGTTCCACCATGTTCCGTACTGACCCGCAACATCTCGCGTGGGTACTGGAAAATCTTGCCGCAGGTCATGTCATTAACCAAATTTCTGTGCCTGCGGAGCAAGCCGCATCAGCCAAAAAAGCCCTGAACAATATGCTAGAGGTGTCGTACAAATGATAAATTTCCAAAAGTTTACCTATTTTTCCATGACTTATGTGTTCATCGAAGAAGATGAAGACATTGTCTGTGAATACGAACAAACCAACGCCCCGCTTAAAGTCGCCGCCGATGGCAACAGCATCACCTTTATGCTGAAAAACATAGATAGCAATGAAGACAGTGAGGAATACACCACCACAGTCGTGCAAGCAGCTGATGATGAGTTTTACCTGAAATCATCGTATTTTGAAGATGCGGACGAGCCTTATCCGTTAAATGTCGAAATATCCGATGAAGAAATTAAATTCACCTTAGCGGGTGAAAATGAAGTCATGTATCTGTATGGTTTTTTTGATTAACCTGCATTCGATATAAGAAGCTCTTGTCCACGAAAGACACGAAAAGCACGAAAAGCACGAAAAATAATTGAATTGCCGCATTCTTGGTTAATTCGTGGATATTCTGTTACACGGAGTTCAAAACACGTTTTGGGCGTTTTGTGTCGTCCAAGTCATGCCTTGGACTCCGAACGATAGACTGTAGAATCCAAATGCAAGAAAAACACAGGCTTTGTTTAAAGTGGTTGAAACACCGTTGCAATCGGTTTATTTCAACCACTCATCTTCCAACCATTCATTCCAATCCCCACCTGAAAAATAAAACTCTTTGATTTTATTGGCATTTGTCTCAATCAAGCGTCATTCTGACTCAAGGCATGCAATTTTTCAGCCCGCATTGAACGCCTGTTCAATAAAATTTTAATCATCACTAACACCGTAAAAATAATGCTTTCCGTTCATATTACATTCAGCAATCACCCGTTAGTATTTAGTCTATATTTAAAACGTGACTTTATTCATTGAAGCTCTTGTCAGAGATGGTTGAATAAACTTTACAATGATTGACACACAGAGGTGATACGACAATGAACGCAATAAACCAAAACACAACATCCACTATCGAACCTGATAATAATTTTGACGCGCTTTCACAGGGGTTTGACGGTGAGCATTTCTATGGCTTGGAATACATCCTCGAAGATTTTTTCCAGAATACAGCAGTAAAAGCGGCTGCACCTGCGCAACAGTCTGTCGATTGGTTCGGGTTAAATACCTAACAAGATAAATCACAGGCAGGTAAAGAGTGAGAGACTCATACGGAAATCATGCCCTGTCTGACAGTCAGGCAAAGCATGACCTCCCGTTGTTATCACTCCGTGTTCAGCACTACATCGCCAATCTAGCCGTAGCAATCGCCGCTTTCACCGTTTCAGGTGCAGTGCCGCCGATGTGTTTACGCGCGGCAACTGAACCTTCCAGCGTTAAATAATCAAACACATCGACTGTTATCAACGCCGAGAAGCCTTGTAACTCCTCCAGTGATAATTCCGATAAATCCCGACCCGTGTCTACGCCTAAACGTACCGCTAAACCCACCGCTTCATGGGCATCACGGAACGCCATGCCTTTACGCACTAAATAATCCGCCAAATCGGTTGCCGTGGCAAAGCCGCGTTTCGCTGAGTTGTACATATTGTCTTTTTTAGCGCGAAGATGGGGAATCATATCGGCATACGCGCGTAAGCAATTAATCAGCGTATCAGCGGTATCAAATAATGGCTCTTTGTCTTCTTGATTGTCTTTGTTATAGGCTAACGGTTGGCTTTTCATCAGCATCAACAAACTCATTAAATTACCCGTGACACGTCCTGATTTACCGCGCACTAATTCAGGCACATCGGGGTTTTTCTTTTGCGGCATAATGGATGAGCCCGTACAGAATGCGTCAGGCATATCAATAAAATCAAATTGCGCACTCGACCACAAAATCAGCTCTTCCGAAAAGCGTGATAAATGAATCATGATTAAACTGCCGACTGCGGTAAATTCAATGGCAAAATCTCTATCACTGACAGAATCCAAAGAATTCGCCGACGGACGGCTAAAACCCAATAACTCAGCGGTTTTATGACGGTCAATTGGATAACTGGTTCCCGCTAACGCCGCCGCACCTAAAGGCAGCACATTAACGCGCTTCAAACAATCCGCTAAGCGTTCCGCATCACGGCTGAGCATTTCAAACCATGCCATTAAATGATGCCCAAAGGTAATGGGTTGCGCGACTTGCAAATGAGTAAAACCTGGCATGATGGTATCAAAATGCTGTTCCGCCAAGTTTAAAATCGCGTGTTGTAAGCGGGTGAGTTGTGCGCTGATTTGATTAATTTCATGACGCATATACAAACGTATATCGGTCGCCACTTGGTCATTGCGCGAGCGTCCTGTGTGCAGTTTTTTACCTGCAATGCCGATTAAATCCGTTAAGCGGGCTTCAATGTTCATGTGAACATCTTCTTGTTTAATCGACCAGACAAACGCACCGCTGGCGATTTCCGCGCTGATTTGCGTTAAGCCGCGAATAATATCATCGCGCTCTGATTCGGTCAGAATCCCGCAATGCGCCAACATAGTGGCATGAGCAATCGAGCCTTCAATATCTTGCGCCGCCATGCGCTGGTCAAAATCCACCGATGCGGTAAAGACTTCAACAAACGCATCAGTCGCTTCGGCAAATCGCGCGCTGGACAGTTTTTCAGTATTAATGTTAGTCATAATTTAAAAGGTATGGGCAAAGGAAAAATACCGAATTATACCTTTAAATCCAAGATGAGGTTTTTTGGAAGTTAATGTAAATTGAGAGTGCAGAATACAAAAAAGTCGCTATAGGACTCTGTTGTATTCTGCTTTAATTGATGCGCTACGCTGGCAACCATAAATCATATCGTTTTTTGTTGAGTTACCACCAAATTTCATTCAAGCCAAAATCATATATTTCGAGGATAGCATTTTTCATTGGAATCTCCTGTTATCTATCCCGAGGATCAATTACGCGGGTTATTCAACCCGCTCCAGCCGTTTTAATTTTGGTGGAACGTTCAATATGTTGCGATGGGGTGAATATACCCCGTCGCGCTTCGGGTCACAAAACCTCTTCAAAAGACCGAATATATGTCAGCAATCTTGATCTCTGTGAATGTCAACTTATGAAACTAATACTTGCAATAATTGAGGAGTCCATCCTACATTCGCCCATCTTACGACTGGGATTCTCACTGTACAATGAATGGTTAGACTCAACTAATGATATTACCTAAGTTAATCCTCGACCTTAATATTTATATTCGGCGCGGGAACTGGGGCTGGAACAGTTTCTTTAATCACTTGAACTGGACCTGGAACTTGAACTTCTCGAACTGGGCCTGGAACTGGAACTGGAACTGGAACTTCTCGAATTATTGTTGCTGGTGGTGGTACTCGGCTAGAGCCTTGAGTACGAGTAGTTTGACTAGAATGTGTTTCTTCGGTTTGTTCTGTATATTCTGCGTTTGCGTTGGCAGAGATGCCAAGTGCAGCGAATAGACTGACTATAATGATTTTTTTCATGATGTTTATAAATTTAATATGAGTTATAAATCGATGGTATTAAACCAGTTATTGAGCCAATGAATGGCTCATCTCTGATGATAGTGAATTGTCAAGACGTATTCTGTGCGCTGACATACATAGCCACGAAATATCTACATTTCCCGATTTATAACTAACCGCAACGGTCACAAGCCGCGTTGTCAGCCTGTTGTTTATGGCGTGTTTATCAAGGCGAATCTCACACGCTAACGCTTAAAGCCTTAACATTAAAAACCAAAAAAGCCGCTGGGGCAGTTGCGGCATTCATAATGACATACAAATCAACGCCCTGTTAATTATTGCTCCCCCCGCTGTGCTTGAATATGTGGTAGTCAATGAATTATGCCATATTCAAATTCGTAACCATTCGCCGCAGTTTTGGGTGTTAGTCGCTGACCATTTACCCGATTACAAAACCCCACATCATTGGTTAAAACAACACGGCAATCGTTTGATGCAGGGGTTTTAGAATAAAACAGTAGTAAAACAGAGTACGCTGTGCATACCGAAAAGGTTGTTAAATGCACAGTGTAGCGGGTGTTCGTGGATAAGGTACGCACAGCGTCACTGCCATTATGTTAAGGATTTTTTTATTTATTATCAATATGAT
>JAURYI010000096.1 GCA_030654015.1 Methylococcales bacterium
CACCACGTTAAAAAAAACATGAAACCCAGAGTCATTGCCGCGTTCGATAAGCTCATCCTCAGAAAACGCAGTATTATCGAAACCATTAACGACCAGTTGAAGAATATCTTTAGCCTGGAATACTCTCGACACCGCTCGTTAACCAACTTTCTGGTCAATGCAATTGCCTCTCTAATCGCTTATTCTTACCAACCTCAGAAACCTTCTTTGAATCTGCACCAACGCGATTTGTTGCCTTTGCTTTCATGAGGCTTAGCTCGAACTCAAGTTATAGATAGAGTACTTTTTTTTAACTGAAAACAATGATCTTCCTTTCTACACGCTAACCTTAATAAGGCAAAAAAATTATGCGCTATCCAACATAACTTCTTGGAATGGATATTTTTAGTACCCATTTTCTATCCTTTAATACACCATTTTGACTGATTGACTTCCTTATTTTTTAAGTGGAATATAAACCGCGTTTAAAGTATTTAATTATATTAATTTATTCAAAGCTAAACCTATTGCAAAGTAGGGGCAGAAAGTTACGAATCCAACATATTTGGAAAGTAGGACTGCCGGGAGTGACTTCGTCAATGTCACAAAAGGCTTTTAGATTTCAAATTAGTTAGGAGACGTACTATGAAAACGTTAAAACAATTTCAGCCTAAGTTATTGGCTGCGGCGGTGCTGATAGGACTATGGACCTTGAATAGTGGCGCATTTGCTGCGGGAACTGGCAGTGGTAGTGGTGGCTCTGGGACTTGAGGCTCTGGTAGCGGTGAAGTATTTGGTGATCTCGTTGTGCTGGATCGTAATGCCAACGGTGTCTCCATTCTAACAGTAGATAATTGTCAGCAACCGCTTGCTGCTGATGGATTTAAAATTCCTGTGGACCCTGCAACCTGCGCGGTGCAAGCTGGTAATGAAACCCTGCTACAGGCTGTAGATTTCGCCCGTATGAGCGTGGCAAGATCACCCGCAAGTGTCATGGATAAACAAATGGCGGATGTACTTGTTAATCTGAGTACAGCGCAGTGTCTCACTCTCGACCCAGCTGGTCGATTGGTTTATTCGATTCAGGAAACCACTACTGATCTCAATGGTGATGGCGATACTAACGATTTGGTATCCAGTGCCGTTGACTCGCCTTTACAAAATTTAGCGATTTATCGGGAACTTATAACAAAAGGGACTTTAGGAAATCCAGCAATTGTATTGCCAAAACCGTTTACTCAATACGGCATACTGGACACCGCAGCAAAAGCTCTAGGTGCGGCATCCGATAAAAGCGGCAAGATTAACATTGACCTAGTGGTTTATCTGAATCAGATATTGGGTCTGGATTTGCCCACTACCACCACTCAATTGCCCAAGACCTGTATTAACATTAAGCAAGAAGTCAAAGGCGTGGTACAGACCGTCAACAAATGCTTCTTGAATTACAGTGCTTACAATTATGAGCGTTCGCAAACTTATGGAAATCTGCCTTTTCCAAAAAACATTCCTGCTACAAATCTGCAACTTGGTTTTTTTGACTATTTAACTCCTTATCAAAATCAGATAACAACTGATGGTAGACCGCTGTTTTATATCAAATCGGCAAGTATTGTACCCACGGTGTTCGTGAGTTTACCCGCTACTGGTACTGCTAATATCCGCGGTTTTGCGCAAGCAAGTGACGATGCCAGAGCCGTTATTGATTTTATGCACAGCCATCCAGTTATGGCTGGTTATGAGGCTCGTGTGCTGTGTGAAGGTTCAGCCCCTCCACCTCCGCCAGTAATTGTTGATGTCTCCAGCAAACTTCAAATGCCAACTCGCATGGTGGGCAACACCACCCGTGAAGGTACGTTGACAGTGAATAATCTTAAAGGTGCGCCAGCAACTGGCAGTGTTCAGTTAGTTGGTAAAGATAGTACTGGAAAATCACTGCTTGTTTATCAAAACGGCTTCAATGCGTTAGCTGCGGGTAAAAGCGTGAGCTTTACAATTCCCTTCAAAGGCTCTAACTACGCCACAACGATTACTTGGACTGCAACAGCCACTGCGGCTGGTGATAACAATACGACCAATAATACGGCGACTTTCACAACGACAGTCACTGCACCGCGTGGCAGAGGTGGCAGAGGTGGCAGAGGTGGCAGTGATGATCGTGACTAAGTAAACACTGAATTATCCTTTGTTTTCTGTGCTGTAAGCATTACAGCACTATAGTTTAATTACCTCCTGCGATTGAATTTATAAGCCATCGGGAAACTTGATTTTCCGATGGCGAGCACAGAAAGCATTGACTCAACACCTTCCTAAAAAGACATCGAATAGGGGTGAGGAATTAGCGAACAGTTCCCCACCTCATTCACAAGTGTCTCGATAATAGAGCAAGATTAGGACATTACCATGAACAAGCAAACTCTAAACTGTACGATGGCTATCGTGACAACGTTAACTATTTCAGCAACTGCCACATCGCTGGCAGCACCGCCTCCAGCACCCAGTTTTAGCTGGCAAACGGTGGTCAACAACGGTGATTACATACCCACTGCAAATTGTAATCCAACGACCTCGACTTCAGCACCGTGCAGAAAATTTAACAGTTACAATCAGCCCTCAGTCAATGAAAAAAATATGGTGGTTTTCCGCGCACGCAGCAAAGGTGGATCAGGTGGTGAACCTGTACACGATGTCTACACGCGTGACATGAAAAAAGGCGGCGCAATCGTCAAAATTCTTGACCGTGACTCGCTAGTGCCAGAACCCAACAACCTAAACTCGCTATTCGTAGAACCACCCTCGTTTCCGCGCATTGATATGAATTCGTCCATGATTGCTACGCGTGGTAATCATCGACCTGTATTCGAGTACACGTTACCCGATGGTACCGATACTAAAGCAGGTACGACAGGTATTTATACTAATCCCTTTGGTTCTTTGATTACGGGTGTCGGCAAACTTGGCGCAGTTCCCGAATTTTCGTTTTTCCAAGTACCCGAATTTCCTAGTATAACTTTCGAGGTCTTTCCTGGTGCGCCTGCGGTGACTCAAGGTTCAACTATTGTGTTTAAAGGAAATTACACGGTGGGGCTAGCCAGCAAAACTGGCGTGTATTACCGTATTCTTAAAAAACAAGCTGTCGGCGGCAGCACTCAGCCTGTGGTATTGATTGCCAATAATACTCACACGCTTATTCCGAATACTAGCAAGTTATTCGGCTCTACCGCGCCACCTAGTGCCGTAGGTAATCAAGCTGTATTTGCGGGTTTTGATAACGAAGATAATCCAACAGCAGGCGGTATCTATATTGCACCATTGGAATCCTATAGGCTTAATAAGCAACCCAAATTAAAAACATTGGTTAGCATAGGCTCGCAAGTTCCTGATGAATCCAAAAACACCAAATTCAATAAACTTGGTGAAGGTGTTTCTTTTGATGGTCGTTATATAGCATTTTGGGGCGCATGGGGATCAGAGAATAAAAAAGTACGTCTGTACTGCCGAGAAGATGGTAACAAAGACCTCAAAGCATACTGTGAGAGTACAGCATCTGGCAGCATACAAGATACTCAAGGTTGGTATCAGGAAAAACAAGTTCCTAAGAATCAAGGCATATTCGTTCACGATTTAAAAAATGGTAAAAATGTCAGAATCGCCCGAACTAGTAAAAACTTTTCCGATTTTTCCGATTTTGTTTATTGGAATTTCTCTGGCAAAGCTCCTGATGTCGGTGAAGGGGGAGAGAGCGATGATGATGGCGAACTTGCACGTTGGCGGTCTACTTCGTTCGTAGCAGTTTCTGGTAAAGTAGATGACCACGAAGATGAAAATGTAAGCTACCACACTGCATTCAAAGCAAGAATTGGAATCACCGATGGTAGTAACGTCTATGCAAATCCAGTGGATGGTATTTATCTCAGAAAAGGTTCGGAAAAATCTCCACTGCTCACACTGGTTAAAACAGGAACAAACGGAACGCTGTTCGACTCTGAGGCTATCGACCCAGATACAAACATGGTACTTCCAGTCACAGAAATGGGGCTTGAACGTGATGGTTTTCGTGGCAACTCGCTTGCTATCAACGTCAGCATGGGGACAGAAGAGGCAGGCTGGGCAGGGATTTATCTTACTCGGGTAGTCGCTCCATCCAAATAGGACATCATCATTTAGCAACACGAAAACAATACGACGGGTTGATGGGCAAGCAAAAAGACACTTGCCCACACTCAATCCTAAAAAATTACGAGTATTAAATCGCTAACGCCCTAATTAACTCTAATTGTGCGTCGGTCACTTCAATTTTTTTGCCTAAACATTGCTCTAAAGGCACTATTTCAACTTCACCGTTATTGAATGCGGTAACGTGGGCGTGCTTGCCTTCATATAGTGCGTGGACGGCGGCGTAGCCCATTTTTGAAGCAATAGTACGGTCAATGGCAGTTGGGCTGCCGCCGCGTTGAATGTGTCCCAAAATGCAGACGTGCACGCCCAGATTGTATTGTGCCTGTAGCGTGTCTTTGATTTGATAGGATAAACCTGCTTTTTCACCCTCGGCGACGATGATGTTGAAGGATGTTTTGCCGCCTGCTTTGCCTTTGTTGATGTTATCGACAATCGCTTGGTAATCAACGGCTTGGTTCGATTATACTACCTGTTCCGCACCTG
>JAURYI010000112.1 GCA_030654015.1 Methylococcales bacterium
TTAAGCCATGATAGCCGTGATCGCAATAGACAAAATTGTCGCTGTTGGTGGTTTATCGAGCGAAATAAATCTCCGCATCCACCGATTCTGTGACAGAAATAAAGAAAAAGATTTAGTCCAGAATATCAGGCGTGGTTTTCAGGATTTCCCGTCCTAATAAACCGCTTAATATGGATACATCCAACTGCACTAAGTTTGGCATTTCCAGTGTCAGGGTTTCTTTTAAGGCTTCAATAACGGTCGGATGATTACGTCCAATGGCAAACACGCCAAAACCACTGAGCAAATCTAAATACTCGGTGCCGTCTTGGTCATATAAATACTGCCCAAGCGCACGTTTATAGTGGCGGTCATAACCAATGGTTTTTAACACGCGCACCATTTGATTATTCAAATACTGTTCATACAGTTCAAATTTATCGGTGGCGTGTTCAGTAAGAAGTTCGGATATGCTGAAAGTCATAGGTAATGCACAAAATTAAAAGTAAAAATAATACGCAGTAAACAGAGTAAACTGCGTGTTAGACTCTTTTGTCGCCGCTAAACGCAGGCAATACGATTAGTGAACAAATGAGTGTAAAAGAAATACCAATTGCTAATAATACGCCCATGCTGGATGTGCCTTGATGAGTCGTAAATGCAAGGCTGGAAAAACTGCACAGGGTTGTTATTGAACAAAATACGACACCGCGTGCGGTGCTGGTTTCTAGTAAATTATCATTTTCACACAGGGCAGAATGGTGTCTCTGCATAATGTGTATACCACTGTCAACGCCCATACCTAATAATAAAGGCAGGGCAATAATATTGGCAAAATTAAAAGGATTGTTCAGTAACACATTGGCCGCTCCTGTTAATACTGCTGCCAGTAATAAGGGAAAAATCACTAATAGAGTTTTTTTGATGTTTCTGAAAATCACTAATAATAACAGCACGATAACTATAAACGCACCGCCGAACGCTTCGATAAACGCATTAACAACCGCTGTTCCGCCTGCTTGGTCTGCAACAGGCAAGCCCGATACTGTGTTGTCCACACTTTGGGTTTGTGCGACAAATTCTTTTAGATTTTCCTGTTTGTTTTGATCTTTTTCAGGGGTAATGACAACCCTGTAAAGCCCGTCATTGCTCACCCACTGAGAACGAATATAAGAGGGTATGTCGTTTATCGTAAACTCAGTTGCGGTTAAGCTGGTGCGCAAACGCTCCATGGTAAAGGGTAATAATCCTAAGATGTGTTCTTCCAGTTCTTGGTAACTGCCAAGTGGATTGGCGGATTTATCAGCGTATACGATAAACGCGGCAACGTGTTGTTGCAATTGTTGCAAGACAGCGGGTGACGCATTAGGTGATTTTTCGGCAATGGCTTTGTTTAGTTCGTTGTTAAATTTAACTAACGCGGCTTTCACGTCAGTTGTGCCGAGTGTGTCCCCAAAGTGTTTTAATTGATTGCCCAATACAAGGTTTAAATCATCAAGTATGATTAATTTTTCTTCTTGGTTTTCGGCAACAAAACTGGACAGCGTAATCGCTTCATGTACTGATGATAATTGCTGCATATTGGCTGCCAGTTTATTAGCATCATCGAGATTATTAGTCAATACAGTGAGTGCAAAAGGTGATTCGGTTTTGGATTTTAATAGTTCTTTAATCGTGGAAACGGATTCACTGTTTGGATCGCGTAAATTAATGGGGTTGGAGTCAAAAGTCAGTTCGGTTAATACCAGACAGGAAACAAGTCCTAGCACGATGGAGATAATTTTAATCGGTGTGGCAAAACGAAACGGAAATGACACGATGAACGGTGGCGTGAGTGCTGATTTTATGGGTTTTGGATTGCGAACGGGGAAGATACAAAAAATAGCAGGTAATATCGTCAAGGAAACAAGCAATCCGATAAACATACCTGCGCCTGAAATAATACCCAGTTCAGAAACACCTGCATAATCAGTGGGTATAAATGCTAAAAAACCAATAGCGGTTGTTAAAGTACACAGTAATAATGAAAGACTGACCTCTTTAAGGCACAAACGAATTGCACTGATATTATTCAAACCATTAGATTTGTTTTCCCGATAATGCAGGCAAACATGAATGGCATAATCAACGCCCAGCCCAATATATAAACTGGCGAAAGCGATAGAAATAATATTTAAATGTCCAACCACTAAAGCCGCAAAACCAGCCGTGAGAATTAAGCCCATGATTAACACAAGCAGGGTGGCTAACATTAATTTAACGGAGCGCAGCCCTGTCCATAATGCTAAGCACACTAAAATCAACGAGGCTAATCCAGACCACGCCGCGCCTTTGCTAACACTTTCTAATTCTTCATGTTCCAGTGCCGTTTCGCCTGTAATACGGACTCTGACAGATTTATTGCCCGACATAATTGTTTTAGCGGCCGCTCTAGCGGCAGTTTGCGCCACATCCGCAGGCAATAATTCATCAAAGTGCATTTTCGGTTTAGCAATGACCAAGCTACGATTAGTCTCTGTATTGAGCTTATTAGCAGCTAATAGATTTTGCCATGATAGATAATGCGCTTGCCCGTCTAACTCATGTTGCAAGCTATCGCTGATAGCAACTAACAATGGATTTAAATCCATCGGCAAGGTTTGATCTCGGGTATTTAAGGCTTGGCTAACAATACTAAATAAGCCATCAAGGTGATAATTTTGTGCTAAATGTCCGATAAAGGGCTGGGCATCGGTGAGTTTTTTAGCCAATTCATTCAAATCATTTTCATCGAGATACAACAAGGCTTGTTGTCTAAAAAAATCATTTTCAGTGGGAATGTAGACGGAATCAAAATGTTGCTTTTCTTTACTTAACAAATCCGCCAGTTTATTGGCAGCTTGTGAGGTTTCTTCGGGGGTTTCAGCATCGACAACTAAAATGATAGTGCCTGCATCTTGCGGAAAAGCCTTATCAATACGAATGCGATTTTGTTGAAAAGGTAAATCAACAGACAGCATATCACTGGTGTTGGTGTTCATGCCCAAATGTTTGATGGTATAGTCCAAACTAATACCACACAGTAATAAAACCAGTAATAACAGCGTCCACGGAAAACGCAACACTTGATGTTCGCACCATAAAAGCGCGTTAGAAAAAGAATAACTTTGCTTGGGCATGGAATTTTAGTGTGCGATTGTTGAGTGAGTATCAATGATTTTTTCAAGCTGTTGTGCGACGGCTTTTAGCGTATTTTTGGCAGCATTGAAATGTTGACCTAGCGTTATTAAGCCTTTTAATTCGCTGGGGTGTGTCAACAAAAAGATTAATAATTTACCCAGTTGCACATCACCTTGTTCGTTAAGTGCATGACTGACAGCCTGCGGTAAGTCCATAGTCACAGGATCGGCAATCGCGCGAATCACCAGAAAGGGCAGAGCGTGTGCGTGTGCGACTTTGGCAACGGCAACGCTTTCCATGTCCAAGGCAATGGCGGCGGATTGTCGGTGTAGTTGTTGTTTGTCGTGACTGGTGGCTACGAGGGTTTTACTTTCCAGTAAACTACCGCATCGCAGTGCAAACCCCGATGATTGACAGGCTGCTTTTTCCAATACCGTTCTAACGCGCCGATGCCATTCGTGGTCAATGGTAATCATCGCGCCGTCTGCGTCGATTAATTCATCCGCCAATACTAAATCGCCCGATGTTAAATTGGCAGACAATGCCCCCGCACAACCCCAGCTAATCAGTCGGGTCGCACCTTGCTCAATCAGTAGTTTCGCGGCGGCTTCGGCATTGCTTGCACCTGCACCTGAATAGGCTAATGCGAGGCTGTCCGTTAGAAAAACGCACTGACCCTTAACGACTTTTCTAGCCGTTAAGGTGCTGATTTCTTGAGGTAAGGCAACGACAATCCCCGTAATCACTGTTTATTCAGCTCATTACGGTAACGCGCTAATGCCCACAGTGGAAAGAATTTATCGTAACCGTGGTATTTCAAATAAAATACTTTTGGAAACCCCGGGGCAGTAAAACATTTGTCGTTCCACACGCCGTCGGCTTGTTGAGTGCGAAGAATAAAATCTATGCCCGCTTTGACTTCAGGGCTGCGCGCTTCACCTGCCGCCATTAAGCCCAATACCGCCCACGCCGTTTGAAATGCGGTACTGAAACGATATTTACCTGCGTGACTGGTATCGTGATAGCTGTAGTTATCTTCACCCCAGCCGCCGTCGCTACGCTGTACACTTTTCAACCACGCGGCTGCTTTAGTGTACATAGGGTCGTTTTTCGGTAAGTTGGTTTGTTCCAAGCCCAATAATGACGACCAAGTACCATAAATATAATTTGTTCCCCAGCGTCCGAACCACGAACCATCGGCTTCCTGCTCGCTACGAATGTACTCAATCGTGCGCTCTAAAGCGGGTAAATACTCATCATGGTCTTGAGCCACACGCGCCATTAACATCGCACAACGCGCACTGACATCAGAAGTGGGCGGATCTAATAATGCACCGTGATCGGCAAACGGAATTTCGTTTAAGTAATAATAGGTGTTATCGACATCAAACGCGCCATAACCGCCATTTTTAGACTGCATTCCGACTATCCAACGAGTGGCGCGGTGGATGGATTCTTCTAGTTCAGGCAGATTCGATTCTGCCATTGCAAATGCAACCACAGCGGTATCATCCACGTCGGGATAATGCGGATTGGCAAATTGAAATGCCCAGCCGCCGCCCGCTAAATCGGGTTTTCTGATGCGCCAGTCACCCGGTTCATCAGACAATTGCACGCTTTTCAGCCAATCGTAGGCGCGGGTTAAACTCGCGCTGTTAGCCACTTTATCGACTTCCTGTAAGGCCAAGGCGGCTAAACCAGTATCCCAGACGGGCGATAAACAGGGTTGGCAATAAGCATCATGTTCGTTAATGACTAACAGTTTATCAATGGCTTTGCGCGCGGTAATCATTTGCGGGTCATCTTTAGGCATTCCGAGTAATAACAGGGCTTCATAAGCCGCCATCATGGCAGGTGAAATACCGCCTAAACCATCTTCGCCGTTTAAGCGTTCGATAATCCAGTCTTTCGCTCTTTGAATAGCGAGATCGTGCATTTTTTTAGGAATCAGCGGGCGTGTTAGATGACCCAGTTTATCGAGTCCCAAAAAGATTTTATTCAGTATTGTTCTTTCAGGAAAATAATGTTTTTCTTCGTCAGGATGGGTAACAAACAGTTCCAGTATGCTGACTTTATTCGGATTAAGCGCGGTGGCTTTGAGTGTGCAGAGGATAAACAACGGCACCATCACGGTTCTTGACCAGTAGGATACTTTGTCTAAATGGAATGGAAACCAACTGGGAAATAACATGATTTCCACAGGGATGTACGGCACACCGCGCCACGGCAGTTGTTCAAAAATCGCTAAGGCAATACGGGTAAAAACGTTGGCTTTTGCCGCGCCGCCTTGACTTAGAATGTAGTTTTTCAGTTTCACCATGTGCGGTGCATCTACTGAATCGCCCGCCATTTTTAAAGCGTAATACACTTTAACGCTACAGCTTAAATCACTCGGGCCGCCTGTAAACAAAGGGTAATAACCTTCTTCGGTCTGGCGTGAGCGTAAGTACACGGCAATTTTTGCTTGTAATGGTTCGTCGATTTCGCCCAGATAGTGCATCATCATGATGTATTCGGAGGGAATCGTGCAGTCGGCTTCCAGTTCAAAGACCCAGTAGCCGTTTTTGTCTTGCAGGCTTAATAATTTATCCTGAGCTCTACTGATTGCCTTGTTAAGGTCGTAGGCTTTGGAGTGAATGGCAGTGGCAGAGCTTAGGGCATCATGAGACTGCTTGTGGTTCGTAGTATCTGTAAACATGGCGCGTCCTTAAAGGTCTGAAGTGGCTTTTGAGGAAGTTATTGTGTAATTCCAGTCGGGGGTTTTCAGCTCTCGACTGGTTAAATTAAAAAGTAAACTGAGCAAAGTGTTATTACGTCCGATTAAACGGGTTGCCAGAATGGTGGTTTTAACACTGTTGCGGGTGATTTTGACCTCATTTGACTGGTTAAAATCTAAATTCTGTTTGATTTTCTTTAGTGTTAATACCGCCATACCCAATGCCCATAAACAAAAATTACGCAACCCCGTTTCATGCGCGGGGAGCAGTTGGGTATAGCGCAGGGCATTATGCAAATGCCCGTGAGCAATGCTGATTAAATGTGCTAAGCCTGTTCTGAAATGTTCATCAGAGGTGTCAGGGCTTAAGTTTTTCAGATCAAAGCCTGTTTCAGTAAAAATATCTTGTGGCAACCAGCACACACCGCGTTCGGCATCATCCCAAATATCTTTCAAAATATTGGTCATTTGCAAGCCTTGTCCAAACGAAACCGACAAGTTTAACAATTCTTCTCTATGTTGGGCAATCTCAGGCGAATAATGACAGAACAGTTTTGCCAGCATTTCACCGACACAGCCCGCAACGTAATAGCAATATCTGTCCATATCTGCGAGTGTGGCGAGTCCATCATGCAGGTTTTGTGCCTGAAAAATGGGCATTCCTTCCGCCATTGTTTCTACACAGCTTGCCAGTGCTTCAATTTGCTCGGCGGTGAATTTATGAGTAATGGCGATAACGCGCGGCAATACTTTAATAAGTGTGTGTTCCGCAGGGATGGTTTGCTCAGACAGCAAGGGCGCGAGTTCTTCGGCAAATGCGTCGGTATGGTTTCCCGTTTTGACAATATTGATAAACTCGGCGCAAAAATACTTTTTTTGCGCGGGAGATAATGAAACTTCATCTTCAATGGTGTCAACGATACGGCACAATAAATACGCATTGGCGACCACGCTATAAAGTGAGCCGGGTAATTGCGGAATAGTCAGCGCAAAGGTTCTGGATACGCCTTCAAGCAATACCGCTTGAAATTCATCATCAGAAGCGACGCTGAGTGATGCTGGATTTTCCAAAGAAAGTTGATTATTGCTCATGACGTGTGCTGTTGACCCGAAGGTATTATGGTGATTGTTAAAGGCAATAATAGACTGTTTGTTGGTGATTTGCAAAACAATGTTGTTTTGTAGACAATAGTTCTGGCTGATTGCAGGGTATGGCAGTTTATTTATAATAAAAACAGTATGTTATGTTTTTGTGTCTTAATTGTAAATGTGTTGTTAATTTGCACAACTCTTGTTGGTTTTGCAATAATTCATCGTAATAACTGGAGTCGTTTCGTAAAAGGTAGTATTCTAGTCAACAATAGATAAGCGGTTGTATTATATGACGGGCTTGCTGTTATTTTCCAGATAGGGTCGCCGAAAATGGCTGGGCATTTAATGATTTTGGAGAGATGATCAGCGTTGTTGTTTTATTGATACACGATTTATCGTTGCACATATCAATGTGGTTTCAGGGTAGTTAAGGTGACTTGAGCTACCAACAGTTTTAATATTTTTGAGGATTTATTTGTGGGTGTTCCTTTACGTCAACAGCTAACAGTAGGCAGTTATCTGATTAAACAAAAGCTAAAAGGGGTAAAAAAATACCCGTTGGTGCTGATGTTAGAGCCTTTGTTTCGGTGCAATCTGGCTTGTGCGGGTTGCGGTAAAATTGATTATCCTGACGACATACTCGACAAACGTTTGTCCTTTGAAGAATGTATGCAGGCAGTGGACGAATGCGGCGCACCAATGGTGTCCATTCCAGGCGGCGAGCCGTTAATTCACAAAGAAATGCCGCAAATTGTCGCAGGTATTATTGCGCGTAAAAAATACGTCTATTTGTGTACTAACGCTTTATTATTGAAAAAACGTATTGATGATTACACGCCATCGCCTTATTTAACGTTTTCTATCCATTTGGATGGAATGCAGGAAAGACACGATACCTCTGTTTGTCAGGAAGGTGTATTTGACCGCGCCGTTGAAGCGATTAAATTGGCATTAGGCAAAGGTTTCCGCGTCAATATCAACTGCACACTGTTCCAAGGCGAAAATGCCGAAGAAGTTGCCGAGTTTCTTGATTATGCAATGGAATTAGGCGTTGAAGGCGTGACTATCGCACCTGGTTTCAGCTACGAACACGCACCGCAACAGGATGTGTTCATCAAAGGCAAGGATGTTAAGGATTTATTCCGTGGCATTTTCAGAATCGGTAAAAACCGCAACTGGCGTTTAAACCACTCCAGCCTGTACCTTGATTTTCTGGCAGGCAATCAAAACTACGAATGTACGCCTTGGGGCAATCCAACACGCAACGTATTCGGCTGGCAAAAACCGTGTTACTTATTAGCTGACGAAGGCAACGCCGCCAGTTTTCAGGAATTGCTGGATACGACACCTTGGGACAAATACGGTAATGTTAATAATCCTAAATGTGCGAGCTGTATGGCGCATTGCGGTTATGAAGCCACCGCTGTTGAAGATATGCTGAAACACCCGTTGAAAGGTTTGTTGACCTCACTCAGAGGCCCAAAGACTGAAGGCGAAATGATTACTGAGCCGACACCTGCTTACGAAGCCGCCGCGTCAGGTGCTACGCTTGCTGGTATCCCTATCAAA
The DNA here is from genome assembly GCA_030654015.1 of Methylococcales bacterium. Classification (GTDB taxonomy): domain Bacteria; phylum Pseudomonadota; class Gammaproteobacteria; order Methylococcales; family Methylomonadaceae; genus UBA4132. The sequence continues at coordinate 8,516 of JAURYI010000112.1, forward strand.
GTCGAAAGGTAGCTCACAACTGTTATCAGTTTCTGGCAGGTGCGTGTCACATCACTGTCTACAATTAAGTAATTTTTGCAGGGCAATCCTTTGGGTTGTTCCTGCAATTGACTTAATTTATCATCAATACGGTAGTGCTTGTTGTCAGAGACAGCGAAGACGTTTATCAATACATTATGTTTTTATGAGGTTTGTTGGTTATGGTGTTAAAAAATGTAAAGCTGGTTGCTATTTTTATAGGCTTGTTATTGGGCGTGAGCAATGTATTTGCCGCTGATGCTGGTACAGCAACCGCAAAGCACGTCGTGGACAAATTTCAATCAGAATTGATAGTTGTCATGAAAAACGGTAAGCAATTGGGCTATGTGGGACGCTATGACAAACTGCGTGATTCCGTTACTAACAGCCATGACTTAAACAAAATTGCGCGTATTGTTGTGGGTAAAGAGTGGGAAAAATTATCCGAAGAGCAGCAAAAAAAGCTGGTTGATGTCTTCAGTCGTTTGAGTATTGCATCTTATGCCCATAACTTTAAAGAATATGGCGGCGAAGCATTTACCATTGATTCCGAAGAAGAAACAACCCGAGGCGGCGTTGTAGTCTACGCTCACTTGAGTATTCCTAATGACAAAGATGTCAAGTTTGAGTATCATCTAAAAGAGAACGACAAAAGCTGGCGAATCATCAATATCGTTGCTAATGGTGTGAGTGATTTGGCATTAAAGAGATCAGAATATACCAGTATTTTACAACGCGAAGGCTTTGATACCCTCATTGCAAAAATCAACGAAAAAATTGATAACTATTCAAAACTGTAAGTTCGATTTTTGCGGCTATCAATTAAAATACAGGTAATAAACTGAATAATTATAAAAAGGTAAGAGAATAACTATAGGTTTTATGGTAATGAATAGACTACATAGCGGTAACGGAAAAAGACTAAAAACTTCTTTGGTGATACTCATCGGTGCATTATCGCTGGGCGGTTGTGCAACAACAGGCGAGCCACAAACGACAGCGAGTAAAGTCGATCCTAATGAAAGTATTAACAGGGATATATTTGCTTTTAATGATGTCGTTGATGACTATGTGGCTAAACCTATTTCCGATAGCTATAAATGGGTAACACCGCAATTTGTACAAACAGGTATTTTTAACTTTTTCAATAACCTGAAAAATGTCAACGTCGTTATTAACGATGTATTGCAAGGCAAGTTTCAACAAAGTGCTGAGGATAGCGGTCGTTTTTTAGTGAACAGCACTATCGGTTTAGGCGGTCTGGTTGATGTTGCTAAAGACGTTGGTTTGAAGCAAAATGATGAAGATTTTGATCAAACTCTGGCTGTCTGGGGTGTACCACAAGGCTCTTATATCGTATTGCCGCTGTTAGGCCCAACCACAGTACGCGGTATTCCAGGCGCGATACTTGATACCGCCGCAAATCCTGCAAGCTATATTGGTATGCCTATCCAACTGGTGCAGATGCTGAATGCACGCGCTAATGCACAAGGTTCATTAGATGTCGTAAAAGAAGGCGCGTTAGACCCTTATGTATTTATTCGTGAAGGTTATTTACAAACTCGTGAACATTTAGCAACTGACGGCAAAAGTCAGGCTACTAATGATGTTGATAACGACTTTGCTGATGATGCGGCAAGTCCAAAATCAGCCACTGATAAAAAAGCCGCCACAAGCACCTCATCAACTGACAAAGCAAATTACGCGCTGCGTTTAACTGCCGCTGAGCAATCATCCAATTCGTTTGGGGGTGTTACGCAGTCATTTGACAATACTGCTAAATCATTTGAGAATGCCAGTAGCAAAATAGATCAGCTAGAAAAACAAAAACACTCAAGAAAAGCAAAATAATTCTACTGGAGTAGAGACGCATATTGCGTCTCTACTCATCAGAAATGCAGTAAAGAATGTACTTCGTAACCGCTAAGTTTTTCCCGCCCGTTCAAAAAATCCAGTTCCACCACAAACGCACACGCCTCCACAGTAGCTCCCAGTTTTTCAACCAACTCACAACTGGCTTTTGCCGTGCCGCCTGTTGCTAACAAATCATCAATCAATAACACGCGATCATTGCTGTCAAGGGCATCAATATGCGCTTCAAGCATCGCTGAACCATACTCCAAATCATAAGACACGCTTTGCACATCGTAAGGCAGTTTTCCGGGTTTACGCAGTGGCACAAAAGGCAAACCCAATTCCCACGCCACTAACGCACCGAAAATAAACCCGCGTGCTTCCATACCCGCAACAGCAGTAATATCTCGTCCCAAAAAAGGCTGTAATAAGGAATGCACCGCCAGTCTTAGCGTGGCAGGGTCTTTTACCAACGGGGTAATATCTTTAAAAATAATACCCTGTTTGGGAAAATCAGGAATATCGCGGATTTTATTTCGTAATCTGTCCATTATTTATCCAGTTAGTTTGATTGAAACCTGCTAGGTTTTTAAAACCTAGCAGGTTTAGAGCGAATAATTACGCACAAAACGCCTCAATTTTTGTCAGAATACTGGCTGCATCCAATCCGCAGAACGCCAGTAATTCCTCGCGCGTGCCTTGTTCGATAAAACTGTCAGGCAGTGCGATATTCAACACGGGCATTAAGATACGTTGTGCTTGCAGGAAGTCATTAACTGCACTGCCCGCGCCGCCTGCGAGTGCATTTTCTTCGACAGTGACGAATACATCATGGCTTTTCGCCAATTCTAAAATCAACGCTTCATCAATCGGTTTCACAAAGCGCATATTGACCACGGTGGCATTCAGTTGTTTACCTGCATTCAGTGCAGGGGTCACCATGCTACCCCATGCCAGTATGGCAATGCGACTGCCTTGATGTTTAACTTCGGCTTTGCCTATCGGTAATTCAGTCATGGTTGTTTCCACGGCAACGCCCGGGCCTTTGCCGCGTGGGTAACGCACGGACGCAGGGCCGTTGTGTAAAAAGCCTGTATACAGCATTTGCCGACATTCGTTTTCATCGGCAGGTGCCATGACCAGCATATTGGGAATACAGCGCATATAGCTGTAATCAAAACTGCCTGCGTGCGTCGGGCCGTCAGGGCCGACCAAGCCAGCGCGGTCTAGGGCAAACAGTACATCCAGATTCTGCAAGGCAACATCGTGAATCATCTGATCATACCCGCGTTGCAGGAAGGTCGAATAAATCGCCACTACAGGTTTTGCTCCCTGACAGGCTTGTCCTGCGGCAAGTGTTACCGCGTGCTGTTCGGCAATCGCGACATCAAAATAACGGTTCGGATAACATTCGGAAAACTTCACCAAGCCTGAACCTTCACGCATGGCAGGGGTAATGCCCAGCAAACGGTCATCTTGCGCCGCCATATCACACAGCCATTGCCCGAACACTTCGGTATAGGTGGGGTGCGGGGAGGGTGCGGATTTGGGCAGACAATCTTTGGAGGGATCAAACGCAGGTACGCCGTGATACGCCAACGGGTCTTTTTCTGCGGGGGCGTAGCCTTTGCCTTTTTTGGTGACGATGTGCAGAAAACGCGGCCCTGAAATGTCTTTCAGGTTTTCCAGTGTGGACACCAGCATTTCCATGTCATGCCCGTCAATCGGGCCGATGTAGTTGAATCCCAGTTCTTCAAATAGTGTTCCTGGTACTATCATGCCTTTAACGTGTTCTTCAGTGCGACGGGCAATTTCCCAGACACTGGGCATTTTACTCAGGGCTTTTTTACTTTCTTCGCGGATGGAGGAATAAAACTTACTCGACAGGATTTTCGTTAAATAATTGCTCATTGCGCCGACGGGCGGGGAAATCGACATATCGTTGTCGTTGAGAATCACCAGCAGATTGGCATCAATCGCCCCTGCATGATTCATGGCTTCAAACGCCATACCGCCGGTGATACTGCCGTCACCGATAATGGCGACCATTTGCTTGTCTTCGCCTTTCAGCGACGAGGCAATCGCCATACCTAACGCGGCACTGATAGAAGTGCTGGAATGCCCAACACCAAACGCATCGTATTCACTTTCCGCACGACTCGGAAACGCCGACACGCCGTCGCGGGTGCGAATGGTGGTCATGCGGTCTTTACGCCCTGTCAGAATTTTATGCGGATAGGCTTGATGACCCACATCCCACACCAACTGATCCGAGGGGGTATCAAACACATAATGCAGCGCGACGGTCAGTTCTACCGTGCCTAGTCCTGCCGAAAAATGCCCGCCCGACACACTCACAGATTGGGTTAAAAACTCGCGCAATTCTTTTGCCAACGGCTTGAGCTGGTCTTTACGCAGTTTGCGGACATCGGCGGGCGTGTGGATGGTGTCCAAAAGGGGATAACTACCTGATTTATTCATTTAAAAAGCGATTCCTTGAGTCGGCACAATGCGTTAATTATCCAGAATAATTCCAGACTAATCAAGTTGGTTATTAGTGGTCACGTTGAATAATATACAACGACAAATCGCGTAATAAATCCGCTTCTGCACCAAAAACACTCAAACTTTCCAGCGCGTTCTCATGCAATTCCTGCGCTTTTTGTTTCGCACCCGCTAAACCCAACAGCGCGGGGTAGGTCGGCTTATCGTTATCTTTATCTTTGCCTTGGGTTTTGCCCAACGTTGCGGTATCGCTTTCTTCATCGAGAATGTCATCTTTAACCTGAAACGACAAACCGATACATTTCGCATAATGATCCAATTTACTGGCAATTGCGGGGTCTAAATCGGGTTTTGCCAACGTCGCCATCATCACACTGGCACGAATCAACGCACCTGTTTTATGAATATGCATATTTTCCAATTCAGGCAAACTCAGTTTTGTGCCGACCGATTCCAAATCAATCGCCTGACCGCCGACCATACCTTGTGAGCCGCTGGCTTTAGCCAAGGTGGTAATCATTTTTAACCGCGCTTCGGGCGAAGCATTGATACTGGCATCATGCGCCAACACTTCAAACGCCAAGGCTTGCAACGCATCACCTGTCAAAATTGCCGTCGCCTCATCAAACTGTTTATGGCAGGTCGCTTTACCGCGTCGTAAATCATCATCATCCATCGCAGGTAAATCATCATGAATCAACGAATACACATGAATAAACTCAACCGCACACGCCACGCCATCCAAGGCTTCGGGTGCAATACCCAACACATTACCCGTGCAGTAAGTCAGCATCGGACGCATTCGTTTACCGCCATCCAAGGTACTGTAACGCATCGCTTGATGCAGTTTTCTGGGCAAAATATGCGCAGGCGGCAAACGGTCTTCTAAGGCTTGCTCAACGCGGGATTGACAAATTGTCAGGTATTCTTTTAACGCATTACTCATCGGTAAATGACTCCAAGGATAGGTTGCCGTTTTTTTCTAATAGAATTTGAACTTTCTGCTCTGCATCTTGCAGAGCTTTTTGACAAGTGCGCGTCAGACTAACGCCACGTTCAAATGACTTTAATGATTCTTCCAGTGAAATGTCGCCTTGTTCCAACTGACTCACCAATTGCTCAAGCTCAGCCAGTGAATCTTCAAATAAAGTCGTCGTTTTCTTTCTCGGCATGGTGAATAAAATTTGTAGGTGCTGACACTTTAAAACCGCTCATTATATATGAAATCGGGGCTGAATGGCTGTTGGCGTGTGGCAAAAAAGCCCGTATTCAATATGATAAATAAAAAAATTCAACAATGGTGTAACAAACTTACTGTTTCTCCGACTGATAACTCAGGAAGGCAATCATGCTTTCTTAATTATCCTTACAACACACGACGAGACTTAAACCATGAACAAAAAAACTTTAGCATTAACATTAGGCGGCGCGATGGTAACTGTATTGGCTGCTAGCCCAATGGTTCACGCACAAGAGAATCCGTTTGGACTGCAAAAAATCAGCGGTGCAGAAGTGGTTGCTGCTGCCGATGAAAAAATGGCAGAAGGCGCGTGCAGTGCCAGCAAGCTGAAAGAAGGTAAATGTGGTGAAGGTAAATGCGGCGCGAATAAAAATAAAATGAAAGAAGGCGGCTGTAGCGGTACTGCAACACCCGAAGAAAAAATGAAAGAAGGCGGATGCAGTGGCAAAATGAAAGAAGGCGGTTGTAGCGGCAAAATGTAATTCCCGTTAAAGCCGTTTGATACGTTTATCGGCGGCTTTTTTACTACCACGAATTAAGGAGATTTTTATGTCTGTTATGTGCAAAATGAAAGACAGTTGTAGTGCCAAAAAAGGCTTATGTATTCATGAAAAAATGATGCTGGGCATAATGATGGTAGGTGTGTTAGCTGCCATTGCTCATTGGGTTTTAAAATTATTTTAGACATAGTTATGAAAACGTTTGCTATTAACGGCGCGGGTTTAGGGCTACGGCGGGAGCTGTTACCCTCGCTAGAATCGGGTGTTCCTGAGGTGATTAACTTTTTTGAAGTATCGCCCGAAAACTGGATAGATATTGGTGGGCGATTGGGCAAACAATTCCGCGCTTACACGGAACGTCATACCTTTATTGCTCATGGGCTTTCCTTGTCTATCGGCGGGCCTGCACCGTTGGATATTGCTTTTTTACAACGCATGAAGGCTTTTCTGGATGAGCATAATTTCGCACTCTACACGGAACACTTAAGTTTTTGCAGTGATGAGGGGCATCTTTATGACTTATATCCGATTCCTTTTACCGAGGAAGCGGTGCGTTATGTGGCGGATAGAATGCGTATTGCTCAAGAGATTCTGGAACGTCCAATTGCCTTAGAAAACGCCTCTTACTATGTCACGCCACCGTTAGCTGATATGGACGAATTGACGTTTATCAATGCAGTATTAACCGAAGCTGATTGTCCTTTTCATCTGGATGTGAACAACATTTACGTTAATAGCCTGAATCATGGCTACGATGCGGCGGCTTTTTTAACAGGCTTGCGGGGTGAACGGGTGGTTTATGGTCATGTCGCGGGGCATGACTTGGATAAATCAGGCGTGATTATTGATACGCACGGGCAAGCAACGTGTGATCCTGTGTGGCAGTTATTAGAGCTGGCTTATCAAACTTTTGGCGTGTTCCCTACCTTAGTAGAACGGGATTTTAATATGCCGCCTTTTGCTGAATTATTAATGGAAGTTGAACATATTGCTGAGTTACAACAGCGTTATGGAGCAAAATCATGATGGCTTTTCAAGCGGTACAACGGCAGTTTTTAGCGTTTATGCGTAACCCCGTGCAGGCTGTACCTGTGGGTTTTGCGCCGCAAGGCGTGGCAATCTATGTGGATTTACTCTATAACAAATTCAACGAAAGTTTAGAGTTATGCTTTCCTGTTACTCAACAATTGTTAGGTGTAACAGCATGGCAACTTTTAGTTAAAGCCTTTATTGCCCAGCATAGCTGCTTGTCACCGTATTATCGGCAAATCCCCGATGAGTTTATTGCGTATTTGCAAGCTGAGCCGTTAAATGATGATGCGCCATTGTATTTACTGGAATTGGCACATTTTGAATGGATAGAACTGGCATTAGCCATTGCCGACACTGAACCTGTGACGGCGTTTGATAGTGTGGTCAATGATTGGCTAAACTGTCGCCCTGTGTTCGCACCTGTGTTGCAATTATTGCATTATGCCTATCCTGTGCAGCGCATTAATCAAGCCTACCAACCGACCACGCCTCCCGAACAAACCACGGCTATTTTAGGCTTTCGAGACCGTGATGATGTAGTGCAGTTTATTGAATTAAACCCTCCTACCGCCCGTTTAGTGGACATTTTACAGACGGGTGACTACACCGTTCAAACAGCTATACAACAAATCGCCAGTGAGTTACAACACCCTGAACCGTCCGTGCTGTTTAGTTTTGGCGTTGCAACGGTGACAGATTTAATGCAGCAGGGAGCTATTCTTGGTGCGGTACACGAGGACTCAACATGACTTTCTTAAGCATATTAATCATTGCCACCTGTTTTCTGGCTTATGCCAACGGCGCAAATGATAATTTTAAAGGCGTTGCCACCTTGTTTGGGAGTGGCACTAGCAGTTATCGCAATGCCATCAGTTGGGCAACAATAACGGCTTTTGCAGGTTCTATTTGTTCTATTTTTTTAGCCGAAAAACTGCTGAAAAATTTTTCGGGCAAAGGCTTAGTGCCTGATGCGGTTGCCATTTCACCTGATTTTTTATTAGCGGTGTCAGTCGGTGCGGGCATTACGGTTTTAGTTGCCGCCTTAAAAGGTTTTCCCATTTCAACGACTCATAGTTTAACGGGAGCTTTAGTGGGTGCAGGGCTGACGGCAGTAGGTGCAGACATTAATCTTTCAGTATTAGGGACAGCTTTTTTTATTCCGTTAGTAGTCAGTCCTTTGATTGCGATTGTTTTAGGCGCGGGCGTTTATTTTGTATTCAGAGCGGTACGCATTCAACTGGGTATCAGTAAAGAATTTTGTTTGTGTGTCGGACAAACAGAAACCATTGTTCCGATTCCGCAACCCGTGTCCTGTTTTACCATGACCACAATCACCCGCATAGAAACCCGTTTGGATAGTGAACAAAATTGTAGGCAACGTTATACAGGCACGGTCTGGAAAATTAACAGCCAAAAATTATTGGATAGCTTTCATTATTTGAGTGCGGGCTTGGTTTGTTTTGCACGCGGTTTAAATGACACGCCGAAAATCATGGCGATTTTAATGGCAGCTCATGCTTTAGAAATGCAAGCAGGCTTGTTATTAGTTGGCAGTGCGATTGCACTCGGCGGTATATTACATTCGCGCAACATTGCGGAAACCGTTGGTAAAAAAATCACCCCGCTGAATCATGGGCAAGGCTTTTCTGCCAATTTGGTCACTGCTTTTTTGGTTATTTTTGCCAGTCAATTAGGCGTTCCCGTTTCAACCACCCATGTCTCGGTTGGTGCGGTGTTTGGTATCGGTGCGATTACTCGGCAGGCAAATGTGAAAGTGGTTTCTGAAATTGCTTTGTCGTGGGTTTTAACCTTGCCGATAGCCGCTTTTTTTAGTGCCTGTATTTACCGTGTGTTACGTTTGTATGGTCTGTAAAAATGAAGTTTTCCATTATTATTCCTGCCCTAAACGAAGAACAAGGCATCAAAGAGTGTCTGTTGGCATTACAGCACTATCGCGACCAAGCTGAAATTATTTTGGTTGATGGTGGTAGTCACGACCAGACTATCAGTATTGCCACACCGTTGGTTAATAAAATCTTAAAAAGTGACCAAGGGCGTGCTAAACAAATGAATAGTGGAGCAAATGCTGCCAACGGTGACATCTTAATTTTTTTACACGCCGATACTTATTTACCAGACCACGCGTTGACGTTAATCAATAACGGTGTGACTTGGGGGCGGTTTGATATTCGCTTAACGGGTACGCATTGGATGTTAGCGATTATCGCTTTTATGATGAATTGGCGTTCGCGTTTAACAGGCATTGCCACGGGCGATCAGGTTATTTTTGTCACTAAAGCCGCGTTTAATGCGGTTAATGGCTATCAAAATATTGCGTTGATGGAAGATATTAGCTTATGCCACGCTTTAAAAAAATTGAGTCCGCCGCTGTGTTTACGCGCGAAAGTCCACAGTTCCGCGCGGCGTTGGCAGGAATTCGGCGTGTTTAAAATCATCTTGTTGATGTGGAGTTTGCGGCTAGGGTATTTTTTTGGCGAAAACCCAGCCGTATTAGCACGGCTTTATAAACAAGGGCGTTGTTGGCTGCCTTTTAAATATTAAGAAGAGACATTTATGCGCTATCAATATCCAGACACAGTGATTCAAGTGTTTTGCAAAGCCCCACAAACAGGCAAAGTTAAAACCCGTTTAATGACCGAGTCAATCAGTGCAGAGCAAGCCATGCAGGTACATATTGAATTGACTGAGCGGGTATTAAAACTTTTGCATAATGCCGCGCTGTGTCCTGTGCAGCTTTGGTGTAGTCCAACTATTGAGTTTGATTTTTTTCAGCAACTGGCAGCAAAGTATTCATTAAGCTTGCATCAACAAAGCGATTGCGGTTTAGGTGAGCGTATGTTTGATGCTTTAAATGCAGGTTTGCAAGATTTTAAGCAAGTGCTGTTAATCGGTTGCGATTGTCCGTCTTTAATTGCAGATGATTTTAAGCAAGCGATTATCGCTCTTAAAAACGGTGCGGACGTGGTGTTAGCTCCGACTGAAGACGGAGGTTATATTCTAATCGGCGTTAATGAACCACAAACAGCGGTGTTAAGTGATGTTGATATGCCTTGGGGAACAGGACAAGTATTAGCTATCACCCGCGAACGGCTTAAACAACAAAACCTTAAAGGGTATGAAATCAGACAGCAATGGGATATAGACACACCAGAGGATTTAGCAAGGTATCGCGCTTTATCTTTGCAACATTCTGCCCACTTCACACGACAAAACAATACAACTTCAACTATTCAACGGAGATAAAAAATGGGACAGTGTTATAACTCAACCGTCATTCATGCACCTATCGAAACAGTATGGGCAGCAATTAGAAATTTCCATGATTTATCATGGGGTTCTGCAATCATTGCCAAAGTAGATGCCGTAGGCGATAAAAGCGGCACAGAAGTCGGCGCGAAACGGATTTTAAACGATGCGTTTCATGAAACTTTAGTGTCGTTAGATGATGATACGTTTAGCTTTGCATACAGCATTGATGACGGCCCAGAACCCGTATCAAAAGCATCGGTAAAAAATTATATCGGCGTGGTAAAACTATTCCCCGTTACTGATTCAAATCATACGTTTATTAAATGGCGTGCCAGCTATGAATCGGCAAGTGAGCATGAGGTAGGTGATTTTTGCAATCCGCTGTATCACGCTTTATTGGCAGCATTAAAAGCGGGTTTAGAGTGAGTTAGGTTTTATCATGACATGGCTTCTAAACAACAGCTATCAACTCCTGCCCACACCTTGGTCAATGGTAGCAATACTGGTTTCAACTTTATTGTGCGGCGTTATTATCGGCATAGAGCGCGAGAAAAAACTTAAACCTGCGGGTTTACGAACCATAATACTGATTGCGTTGGGTTCGGCATTGTTCACCATTCTGTCGAGAATAATGACGGATAATGTTGGCGAGCAGACACGCATCGCGGCGCAAATCGTTTCGGGTATCGGCTTTTTGGGTGCGGGGTCAATCTTGCATGACACAGTTCGTGTCAGAGGCATGACAACGGCGGCTACCATTTGGGTTATGGCGGCACTGGGTATGTTGTGCGGGGCTGGTTATGGTGTTGCTGCCATTGGCTTGACCATGATTATCATCCTGCTCTTACACCTCATAACGCTAATCGAAAATCGTTATATTGGACCGTGTTTTTTTGCCAATGTTATGGTGGTTTTTCATGATGAAAGCGGAAAAACAGGCATCAAAATCGACGCATTATTGGAAGATTACCACGTTATGCCTGCACAGATACAAAAGGCTTATCTTGAAAATGGCATGACTGAACTCACCCTGAACTACTGCAATGCACACAAACATCATAAAGATTTTTTGTTGCAGTTTGCCAGAATTCCAGAGGTCAAGTCGATTGTAAAACTACCGCTTTAATCTGCAACTCAATGAAAGTATTTATTTTATTATTGATGCTGGTAGCCGCTCAGAATGTGGCGGCTGAATCCACCGTGCCGATGGGTGAATTCAGCCGCAATCGCCTCAATGGCTGGGAGCAAAAAAGTTTTACAGGCGAAACCCGCTACCAGTTGCAAACAGTAGATGGTGTTGTGGTACTGAAAGCAGATAGTCAGGCAGCGGCTTCTGGACTGTTTAAAGAACAAACTATTGGTTTGGAAAAAACGCCGTTTTTAAACTGGTCATGGCGAATTGGCAATCGTTTGACGGGACTTAATGAACAAAGTAAAGTGGGCGATGATTATGCGGCACGGGTCTATGTGATTGTAAAAGGTGGGTTGACCTTTTGGCAGACCAAAACCATTAACTATGTTTGGTCTAGCAACCGCACAAAAGCCAGCGTTTGGGCAAATGCGTTCGCAGGCGATCAGGTCATGATGCTGGCATTGCGCGGAGTAGAAGCCCCGTTGAATGTCTGGCACACCGAAAAACGCAATGTTCGCGCCGATTTGCAAAAATTATTCGGTGCAGATTTTCGCACTATCGATGCGGTTGCATTAATGACGGATACCGACAATAGCGGTGGTCAGGCATCCGCTTTTTATGGTGATATTTGGTTTTCCAAGGATTAACACCTTAATCTTCTTTGTAACATTTCGTCTCCTCATGCGACTAAACAACATTACTTAAAAATAACAGGATGCCTATCATGCGTTTTACTCAATCTTTATTGCTTGCTACCTTATTAAATCTGACGCTTTCGCTTAGTGTTTTTGCCGCCTCACCTGATTGGAGCGTGTATGCCAAAGCCTTGCAATCGGTCAAAACAGGTAACAAACACGACACCCCGCTTAATGTGGTGGATTATTCGGCTTTGAAAAAATCGGGACAACTGGAAGCGGCTTATCAAGTTATCAAAGCCTTTCCTGTTAAATCGCTGGCAAGCAAAGAAGAAAAACTGGCGTTTTATATCAACACTTACAACATTCTTGCCCTGAAAATGGTGCTGGATAACTTGCCTGTGGACAGTATTAAAGATGTCGGTAACGTGCTGAGTCCAGTTTGGAAGAAAACAGCGGGGGTAATTAGTGAAAAAGACGTTTCGCTGGATGCGATTGAAAACGATGTTATAAGAAAAATGGGCGAACCGCGCATTCATTTTGCCATTGTGTGCGCTTCGGTGAGCTGCCCTGATTTACGCACTGAACCTTACACCGCTGAAAAACTCAATATACAGCTAGATGACCAAGTTAAATCATTTCTAAATAACGCTAAAAAAGGCTTGAACGATGATGGTAAGGTGATTCATGTTTCAAAAATCTTCGACTGGTTTGAAAAAGATTTTAAAACCGTCGGTGGCATTGAGGCGTTTATTCGTCAACATCACAGTGGCTTATCAAAAGAAGCCACTATCGAAACCGATATTGACTACGATTGGTCGCTGAATAGCGTTGGCGAATAACTAAAACCTCTGGAATAACAACGTGAATACACCCAAAATTGTGTTGCTGCTGGTAATTGCCAGTGCCATCGCCGCTTTTTTTTACTTTAATGGTCAACAGTATTTGACGCTGGAAATGCTGAAAGCGCGACAAACCAGCATTGCCACTTTTCGTGATAATCACGCACTACTGGCGATTGCGGTTTATGGGCTGATTTATATTGCGGTGACGGGACTATCATTACCTGGTGCGGCTATTTTAACTTTGGCAGGCGGCGCGATATTCGGCTTGTTTTGGGGAACAGTGATTGTGTCTTTTGCTTCCACTATCGGTGCGACACTGGCATTTTTAGCAGCGCGGTTTTTGTTTAAAGACAGCATTCAAGCGAAATTCGGTGACCGTTTACAAGCTATCAATGACGGCATGGCACAGGAAGGGGCTTTTTATCTGTTCACTTTGCGACTGGTGCCGTTATTTCCTTTTTTTGTCATCAACCTGTTAATGGGCTTAACCACGATAAAAGTTCGCACTTTTTACTGGGTCAGCCAAGTAGGAATGTTGGCAGGCACGCTGGTGTATGTGAATGCAGGCACACAACTCGGTAAGCTGGATTCATTGTCTGGCATTTTATCACCGCCTCTAGTCGGGTCTTTTGTGTTGTTGGGGGTATTTCCACTACTAGCAAAAAAAGCCATTAATTTTATTCAACAAAGGAAGTCAGATGTCTGAATTAGCCACTCAAAAATGGGTTAAACCCAAGCGTTTTGATAATAACTTAATCGTTATCGGTGCAGGGTCTGGCGGTTTGGTCACGTCTTATATTGCCGCAGCGGTTAAGGCTAAAGTCACGCTGATTGAAAAACATAAAATGGGCGGTGATTGTTTAAACACGGGCTGTGTGCCGTCTAAAGCCTTAATTCGTTCCGCTAAATTTTTATCACACGTCAGTCGTGCAGCAGAATTTGGCATTAAAACCGCGCAGGTAGAGTTTGATTTTGCCGAGGTGATGGAACGCGTTCAAAACGTGGTGAAAGACGTTGAGCCGCATGATTCTATCGAACGCTATGCTGAGTTAGGCGTGAATATTATCACTGGCACGGCAAAAATAATTTCCCCTTGGCAAGTGGAAATAAGCACCGAAACAGGTGTACAAACGCTGAGTACACGCTCAATTGTGATTGCCGCAGGCGCACGTCCTTTTGTACCGCCGATTGAAGGACTTGATGAGGTGGGTTATTTAACATCGGATACGGTTTGGAATCTACGCACAAAACCTAAACGCTTACTGGTGTTAGGCGGCGGGCCAATTGGCTGTGAATTGGCACAAGCGTTTTCACGTTTAGGCTGTGAAGTCACTCAAGTTGAAATGTTGCAGCGGATTATGATTCGTGAAGATAGCGAAGTATCCGACATAGTCATGGCTAACTTTCGCAAGGAAGGCATTAAGGTATTAGTCGAACATAAAGCCAAGTTTGTTATCGTTGAACATGGCGAGAAAATTTTAATCGCCGAACAGGGTGGCAAAGAAGTAAGAATTGCGTTTGATGAAGTTTTATTAGCGATTGGACGAGTAGCGAATATTTCAGGTTATGGTGTTGAGGAAATGGGTATCGCTTTATCACCGCGCAAAACCATTGCGGTTAATGCCTTTCAAGAAACCAATTATCCGAATATCTATGCCTGCGGTGATGTCGCAGGGCCGTATCAATTTACTCATACCGCCGCGCATCAAGCATGGTACGCCGCTGTGAATGCGTTGTTTGGTTGTTTCAAAAAATTTAAAACCGATTATTCGGTGATTCCGTGGGCAACTTTTACCGATCCCGAAGTTGCCAGAGTCGGCTTGAATGAACAGGAAGCCAAAGAACAAGGCATTGCTTACGAAGTCAGCATTTACGGTATTGATGATTTGGATAGAGCCATTGCTGACAGTGAAGCGCGTGGTTTTGTGAAAGTCTTAACTGTGCCGAATAAAGATAAAATTTTAGGCGTAACAATTGTGGGCGAACATTCGGGCGATTTGATTGCTGAATTCGTGTTGGCAATGAAACATAATCTAGGCTTGAATAAAATTTTAGGCACAATTCATATTTACCCAACCATGGCAGAAGCGAATAAATACGTTGCAGGCGTTTGGAAACGCAATCACGCGCCGCAAAAATTATTGGCGTGGGTAGAGCGTTATCATACTTGGCGTAGACACTAACTGAGGTTTTTATGCTTGATTCCTTACCGCATTTAAAAAACTCCGATTTTCCCGCGATTAGCCGCAATAAACTGGAAATTCTGCAAGTTAATCTAGGCTATTTGTGCAATTTAAGCTGTACGCATTGTCATGTGAATGCCAGCCCTAAACGTACTGAGTTAATGGATAAAGCCACGATGGATGAGATTTTGACTTTCATTGATAGCCATCCGATTCACACCTTGGATTTAACGGGTGGCGCACCTGAAATGAACCCGCATTTTCGCTATCTGGTCACGGAAGCTTTGAACAGAGGCTTAAAAGTCATAGACCGCTGTAATCTGGTGATTTTACTGGAATCGGGTTTTGAATGGCTGGCAGGTTTTTTGGCAGAAAATCGGGTTGAAATCGTGGCTTCACTGCCGTGTTATTTGAAAGACAACGTCGATAAACAGCGCGGTAAAGGCACATTTGCTGCCAGCATCACGGCTTTGCAAAAACTGAATGCGCTGGGTTATGGATTAGAAAATAGCGATTTACAGCTTAATCTGGTTTTTAATCCGCAAGGCGCGAGCTTGCCGCCAGAACAACAAGCCCTTGAACAAGATTATAAAAAACATCTGCAAGCGCATTTTGGCATTGTTTTTAATCAGTTGTTTGCGATAACCAATTTACCTATTCAGCGTTTTGGCAGTGTGTTACTCAGTACAGGGCAGTTTGAAAATTACATGAATCTGCTTAAAGATAATTTTTACGCGCCGAATTTAGACAAGGTGATGTGTAAAAACACGCTGAGCGTTGACTGGCAGGGCTTTGTTTATGATTGTGATTTTAATCAAATGCTCAAACTGCCTTTAGGAACTGATAAAAAAATCCATATTCGTGAGGTGAGCGAATTGGTGGACAAAACCATTAACACCTTGCAACATTGCTATGGATGCACCGCAGGGCAAGGCAGTAGTTGCACGGGTGCAATTTAAAATAATTTTTTACTCATTGGAGATGAGATGGCTATCGAAACAGGCGTTTTACAACGTTATTCACAAGGCGCGGAAGCGGTACAAGCCGATTTATGCTGTCCTGTGGATTATGACCGTGAATTGTTGGCGTTATTGCCGCAGGAAATTATTGAAAAAGATTATGGTTGTGGCGATCCTTCGCGTTATGTACAAAAAGGCGATGTGGTGCTGGATTTGGGTTCAGGTTCAGGCAAAATTTGTTATATGGCAGCGCAGTTAGTCGGCGACACGGGTAAAGTCATCGGCGTGGATATGAATGATGATATGCTGGCATTAGCGCGTAAATATCAAACGGAAATGGCGCACAAAATAGGTTCAGCGAATGTTGAATTTGTAAAAGGGCAAATTCAGGATTTAGCCTTGGATTTAAGTGCGTTAGATAAACATTTACAAGAAAATCCAATCACTACTGCGGAAGACGTGATTCATTTACGCGCTTGGCAAGAAAAACAGCGCAAAGAATCGCCTCTAATTGCCGATAATTCAGTGGATTTAGTGGTTTCTAATTGCGTGCTTAATCTGGTGCATGACAGCGACAAAGAACAATTAATTCAAGAGATTTTCCGCGTCACGAAAGCAGGTGGACGGGTGGCTATTTCGGATATTGTCAGTGACGAACCCGTGCCTGAGCATTTAAAAGCCGATACCCATTTATGGAGTGGCTGTATTTCTGGGGCGTTGCAAGAACATGAGTTTTTAGAAGCCTTTGTTGCCGCAGGTTTTGTGGCAGTTGCTTATGACAAATGGGAAAGTACGGCGTGGCAGGTGGTTGAAGGCATTGAATTTCGTTCTGTCACCATTACCGCTATCAAACCACACAATGAACCCTGTTTAGACAAAGGTCATGCAGTGATTTATCGTGGGCCTTTTTCTAAAGTGTATGATGATGAAGGTCATGTTTTTTATCGTGGGCAACGCATGGCGGTGTGTGAGCGCAGTTGTAAATTGCTGACCAGTGGCGCATACACTGATCATTTTATTGGCATTGCCCCCGTGCAGGAACAAACTCCACAAAGCTGGTGTCATGCGTCGGGTACAGTAAGACCAGCCGCAGAAACCAAAGGCGCGGCGCATAAAGCAGACTGTGCATCATCGGGTTGTTGTTAAAAAAGATTGAGGCTTAATTATGTCATCCAAAACCAAGATTGATGATTTATTACCCACGCTGTATTCGATGGCGTTTTTGGTTGAAGCGCGTGATGCTTATACGGGCGGGCATTTATGGCGAGTGTCACAATTGGTCGCACGTTTAGCGTTGGCGGCTGGATTATCGCGTAAAGAAGCGGCGACAGCGGCATTAGGTGGCTTTTTACATGATTTGGGCAAAGTGGGCGTACCCGATGCTATTTTAAACAAAACGGATAAGTTGACTGATACTGAATATGCCATTATCAAAACTCATCCTGACGTGGGCGTTCGTGTGTTACATGGACACCCACTTGCCGCGCTGGTTCATGATGCGGTGTTGAGTCACCATGAACGTGTTGATGGGCGGGGTTATCCTAACGGTATTACAGAAGGGGCAATCTCCCAAGCGGCTAAAATGGTTAGCTTGGCAGATGCGTTTGATGCCATGACTAGCAGTCGCCCGTATCGTGCGGGTATGCCATTAGAGGCAGCTTTAGAGCAAATTAAAATAAACTTAGGCGGTCAGTTTGACAAAAAACTGGGTGAACGGTTTATTGCCTTAGGTCGTGCGGGTGAATTAGACGTTATTGTTGGACACAGTGATGCGGGTATTCCGTTACATAGTTGTCCAATGTGCGGGCCTGTAGTCGTGGTTAAACGTGAACAAAAAGTAGGTGATGCGGTGTATTGCCGAGTTTGTGGTAATGAATTTCACTTAGCTGAAAATAATAACCACGTTTTACAACTTGAACCCACCCATAAAAAAGGCACGCCAGCGGATTTAATCATGGATATAGATTATCCACTGCTTGAGCAACTGATTGAAAATACCGCCCCGTATTTAGCCACTGGCAAAAGCCATTGGTGGAATGGGCGTGGCGAGTGAATTGTGAATCTATTTTAGGCTATCATCATGAATGAATCTTACTCTTCAACAAACTGCGAAGTTTGCCCACTACATAAAGCAACACATGGATTGCTTGAGCTTATCCAGCAAACATCCTGCTGGTTTGAACGTAATACCGTTGGCTTTGCTCCGCTATTACTGAGATTGCTAGTAGCGTATGAATTTTTAGAAGCGGGGCTAGAAAAAGTTTCAGGCGAAAATTGGTTTGCTGATTTAGCGTTTCCTTTTCCGTTTAACTTATTGCCACCTGATGTAAGCTGGGGGTTATCAATGGGGCTAGAGATTATCGCGCCTATTGCGTTGATTTTAGGACTGGCTACCCGCTTTTTTAGTTTTTCATTAATTACTTTAACCATTGTCGCTATCGCTGCCGTGCATTTACCGACTGAATGGCATTCATTAACAGAATTATGGAAAGGTTATGCCATTACCGATAAAGGCTACGGCAATTACAAACTGCCGTTAATGTATTTATTCATGCTAACGTCTTTGTTATTGAGTGGCTCTGGGCGGTTGAGTCTGGATGCGTGGTTGATTCAACAGCGATTAAAATAGACGTTATTCTGCACGGCAATGTCAGAAAAACCATTAACCATTCATAGATCTGCAAAAGAAGCGGGGATTAGTATTGAAACGATACGCTATTATCAACGTATCGGTCTGATTGAAAAACCTGAAAAACCGTTGTCGAGCTATCGCGTTTATTCTAAAGAAACAATTACACGATTGCTTTTTATCCAACGCGCTAAAGAACTTGGATTCAGTCTTGCTGAAATTTCCACTCTTTTAGCCTTGGGTGATGGCAGATGCTCAGAAACACGCGAACTTGCTGAACACAAGTTAGAACTTATCAACAGCAAACTTCACGATTTGCAAGCCATAGCCTGTACCTTGGAAAAATTGATTCAATCTTGTGAATCCAATTCAACCCACCAAGACTGCCCTATCATTACTGCTATTTTGAAAAGATAAACGTTACTTGACTCTGTACTTAGGTACGGAGTTTATACTTATCACTAGCATTGACAGCGTATGGGTTAATTAAGAAAGAAAATGACTCAATATAGAAAAGTAATTTATACAAAATGAACTCCAAGCGTTTTAATCCACGATCTGGCATTGTTATTTTCGTAATAGCCGTTTTATGTAACGTTGTTATGTTGCATCAATGGCTATCTTCAGCCTGTTGCCAAAAAATGGTTAGTTGCCAAAGCTCAATGCGCTGTTCAACAAGTGGATGCTATGATTGTGTGAAAACGCCTGTAATGGTTGGGGCGAATTTTAATGATTTAGTTAGACCAACGATTAACATTCCATCGCCAATCATAGAAAACATTGAATATGTTAATCAAGAAATATGGCACCCTCCAAAAGAAAGAATTGTTTTTTCCTAAATCAACCCATTATTAATCTTTAGAGGTAAAAATCATGAAAAAAATAATCAAAAGTATCGCAACTGTTGTGCTTTTTCTTTGTTCAATGACTGCATTCGCTGACAGCTCTTGCTGTGGCGATGGTCAAGTGGAAGCTTGTTGCATAGACAAATGTTGTGATTAAGTAAGGTGGCTTTTGCAATTCATTAAGTTGCTCAAGCCTACTGCTGCGCCTGTGCATTTATGCTCAGGCGCGGTTTCTTTCCTTAAGGTGTCGTAAAAATGAAAAACACTCTTGATAAATTCGGTACATTCGGCACATTGCTTGCCGCACTAATCGCCGCTCCAGCCTGTTGTTTGCCACTGCTGGCTTCTGTTGGGGCGGCTCTTGGTTTTGGGGTATTTGCGCGTTACAACACAATGCTTACTTATCTGCTGCAATTTTCTGTTGTGTTGGCTGTTATTGGTGCTTTTATAGGTTTTCGCCAGCATCATAACTACAAGCCATTGGTACTTGCTACACTCAGTGCGATAGGTATTTTTTATGCTTACAACGTACAGTTATCGCAAGTTTTAGTTTATTCCAGTCTGTTAGGTTTAATAGCCGCCGCAATTTGGAACAGCATCGAAGGGCGTAAGTGTGCTACTTGCACACCCAATACACTTAAATTGCAATCCACGCTGACCTGTCCATTATGTGGTTATCAGTGTACTGAAACCATGCCTACCGATGCTTGTTGGTATTTTTACGAATGTCATGGCTGTAAGGCATTGCTTAAACCAAAAGCGGGGGATTGTTGTGTGTTTTGTAGCTTTGGTTCAGTGAAGTGTCCACCTATACAAAACGGAACGTGCGGATGCTAAAGGACTTAAACAATCATCGAACCATCCTGTTACGTTACGCATTGTTACAGTTGCATGATGAAGCGGTTGCCGAAGACGCGGTACAAGAAACACTATTGGCAGCCTTGCAAACAGGTGACAGTTTCCGAAGTGAATCAGCGGTTAGAACGTGGTTGATTGGTATTCTAAAGCACAAAATCGCTGACCATTACCGTGCGACTGAACGGCATTATTCGATGGAATCTTCCAATGATGACGAAGACCAGAATGAAGCCTTAGAGCAATTGATATTTAACGGCAAAGGTCGTTGGATAGGCGCACCGAGTGCGTGGAATAACCCAGACCACGCTTTAGAGCAGGATGAGTTTTGGGCGGTATTTGAGTGGTGTCAAAAAAATTTATCAGAACAACACGGACGGGCTTTTATGCTGCGTGAAATAGTCGGATTGGAAACCGAAGAAATTTGCGAAGATATGAACATTAGCCACAGTGCTTGCCGCGTCTATTTACACAGAGCGCGGCTAGGACTGCGTGAATGTTTAGAACAACGTTGGTTTAATGCAAAGAGAGAGTTATGAAAACCTGTAAAGACATTAGTGAGCTGTTATCAGACAGTATGGATCGTCCCTTAACATGGCGGGAACGCTGGGCAGTGCGGCTGCATTTATTGATGTGTCGCCATTGTTCGCGTTTTCAGAACCACCTGCATTTTTTGCACAAAGCAGCAGGGCGTTACTACCTAAATAAACGATAGTTTTGTAGGGTAGATAGGTTTTAAAAATTAATATTCATGCAAGTTATTGATTTTAATGGTGTCCCCGATAGGAATCGAACCTACAACCTGCCCCTTAGGAGGGGGCTGCGCTATCCAGTTGCGCCACGAGGACTTTGTGCGGATGAATAAACCTGCGCGGTTTTTAAAACTTCGCAGGTTTTAAATAAGCTGATTTCTTAACTGTGGACGTGTTGAACAGCAGGGAAACAAAAAGCTGCTTTAATCACTCTGACTAGAATGATTAAAGAAGCCTCCTGCTTCCTGTGTTTTGCGTTGCGGCGGTAGTGGTTTTTATCAGCAAATACGCAGGCTTTGTTAAATTGCCGTGCGAATTTTGCGACGGGGTTTTGCAGGGTTGCGGGTTCGGGCAACTGCGGATTTTTACGTTTTTTCATGGTTAGCTCTTATAATAGTGTTGACGTTGTTGTGTAATGACTGCCAGTCCTTTAAGGACTGGCAGTCATGTGTTAATAACACGCGGTAATTATAGCACTGGCTTAGAGTAGAAAAACTTGTGAAATTTAAAAAAGATTTTGATGTGATTGTGGTGGGTGGCGGTCATGCGGGTACGGAAGCGGCATTGGCGGCGGCGCGGTGTGGCGCGAAGACGTTGTTGTTGACGCAAAATATCGACACCTTGGGGCAAATGAGTTGTAACCCTGCCATTGGCGGGATTGGCAAAGGGCATTTGGTGAAAGAGATTGATGCCTTGGGCGGTGTCATGGCAAAGGCGATTGATGTGGGCGGGATTCAGTTTCGCACCTTGAATGCCAGTAAAGGCCCAGCGGTACGCGCGACTCGTGCGCAAGCCGATAGACAGCTTTATAAACAGGCTGTCAGATGGACGTTGGAAAATCAGCCGAATCTGGCGTTGTTTCAGCAAACAGTGAGCGATTTGATTGTTGAAGGCACGAAAATTGTCGGCGTAAAAACACAAATGGGTTTGGATTTTTCGGCGCGGGCGGTGGTGTTGACCGCTGGGACTTTTCTCGCAGGTAAAATTCATATCGGTCTGGAAAATTACAGCGGTGGGCGGGCAGGGGATGCGGCTTCGGTTGCCTTGGCTGAACGGTTGCGTGAATTACCGTTTCGTATCGACCGTTTAAAAACAGGTACGCCGCCGCGTATTGATGGACGTACCATTGATTTTAGCCGTTTGGCTGAACAGCACGGTGATACGCCTGTGCCTGTGTTCTCATTTATGGGCAATCGCGCTCAGCATCCACGGCAGATTCCTTGCCATATCACGCGCACTAATGAAAGAACCCACGATATTATTCGTGCGGGTTTGGATCGGTCGCCGTTGTATTCAGGGGTGATTGAAGGCATCGGCCCGCGTTATTGTCCGTCGATTGAAGATAAAATTGTGCGTTTTGCCGACCGTGATTCGCATCAGATTTTTATCGAACCCGAAGGCTTGAATACGCACGAAATTTATCCGAATGGTATTTCCACCAGTTTGCCGTTTGATGTGCAGTATAACCTCGTGCGCTCGATGGAAG
This sequence comes from Methylococcales bacterium, assembly GCA_030654015.1. Classification (GTDB taxonomy): domain Bacteria; phylum Pseudomonadota; class Gammaproteobacteria; order Methylococcales; family Methylomonadaceae; genus UBA4132. The sequence continues at coordinate 31,256 of JAURYI010000112.1, forward strand.
GCTTTGAAAATGCGGAAATTTTGCGCCCGGGTTATGCGATTGAATACGATTTTTTTGATCCGCGTGATTTGAAAATGTCGCTGGAAACCAAACATTTGGACGGTTTGTTTTTTGCGGGACAAATCAACGGCACGACAGGTTATGAAGAAGCGGCGGCGCAAGGTTTGATTGCAGGTTTGAATGCTGCGCGTTTGGTGCAAGGCTTAGAGAGCTGGTGTCCTGCGCGGGATGAAGCCTATATCGGCGTGATGATTGATGATTTGATTACACGCGGTACGCAAGAGCCGTATCGGATGTTTACCAGTCGTGCGGAATATCGTTTGTTATTGCGCGAAGATAATGCCGATTTGCGTCTGACCGAAAAAGGGCGTGAATTGGGGTTGGTGGATGATGAACGCTGGCAAGCGTTTGAAACTAAACGCGCCGCGATTACGGAGTTGCAAGACACGCTCAAGAAAAAATGGATACGCGCAGGAACGCATGAAGCCGAGCAGGTGGAGCATTACTGGGGCAAGCCGCTGTTGAAAGAAGCGAGTTTAACGGAGTTATTGCGTCGTCCTGAGGTGGATATTCAGCATTTATTATCGTTTTTGGAAGACAGCGATACCGTAGATGATGCGGTTGCGGAACAAGTAGAAATTCAATCCAAATACGCGGGTTATCTGGTCAGACAACAAACGGATATTGATAAAGCTCTGCGTTATGACCATTTGAAATTACCCGACGATTTTGTGTATGGCGAAGTGTCGGGTTTATCGAATGAACTGGTGGAAAAATTGAACCGCCAACGCCCAGAAACGCTAGGGCAAGCCTCACGGATGCAGGGTATGACTCCTGCCGCTATCTCGTTATTGTTAGTTTATTTGAAGAAGAAATCTGCCTGATGGAAGCCTGTCGTAATATTTTAGAATCGGGTTTAAGCGCGTTAAACCTGCCGCATACCCCTGAACAAACCGAGCAATTGCTGGCTTTTATCAAGCTGATTGCGAAGTGGAATAAAGCCTATAACCTCACTGCGGTGCGTAATAATGAGGATATGGCGCGGCTGCATATTCTCGATAGCTTGGCGATTTTGCCGCATATCGAAGGCAAGCGCGTGATTGACATCGGCACAGGTGCGGGACTTCCCGGCATTCCGTTGGCGATTTTCATGCCTGAGGTGGAGTTTGTATTGCTGGACAGTAATGCGAAAAAAACCCGTTTTGTGCAACAGGTTATTCTGGAATTAAAACTGAAAAATGTCAGTGTGCTGCACACTCGTGTAGAGGATTATCAGCCTGAACTGGGTTTTGATACCGTGACTATGCGGGCGTTTGCCAGTCTGCCTGATATTATGAAACTGACTGCGCATTTGTTGAGTGCTAATGGGGTGTTGTTGGCGATGAAAGGGCAGATTCCAGAGGCGGAATTGGCTGAGATTGATGCGCAAACGACGCTGATAAAAATTAATGTGCCAGAGGTGGAGGCGGAGCGGTGTTTGGTGCGTATTGCCAAGTAGCAAGTGGCGGAGTCAAAAATCATGATTTTTGATTCCTTGCACCACTACCAGTGTTTTTATATGTTTAAGGTGACGGAGTACAAACCTAGGCTTGTACTCCGATTACTCAATGTCTGTGACTATCAAAAAACAATCACACCGCGTCAATGTTGGGGTTCGTGCCTCTCCCCAACCTAAGATTTAAACGCTGATTTCATCAAAACTACGGACTTGCGGATGGTCGGTTTGGCTGTCAAATTCGCCGTCTCTGGTCAGTTGCACGGTGGCAAAATCGGCGGCTTTGGCGGCATCCAGTTCTTCTTTTATATCGGATAAAAATAACAGTTGTTCGGCGGGCAAGCCTATGGTTTCGGCGATACGCTGATAGGATTCAACGTGTTGTTTGCCGCCGATGTGGGTATCAAAATAGCCTGAAAACAACGGCGTTAAATCCCCCTGTTCGGTATGAGCGAACAGCAGTTTTTGCGCATGGACTGAACCTGATGAATAGACGTATAACGCTATGCCTTGCGCGTGCCATTTTTGCAGATTGTCGGTCGCGTCGCTGTAGATATGCCCGTTAAAATCGCCTTGTTGATAACCTGCTTCCCAGATTAAACCTTGCAGTGCTTTTAAGGGTGTGACTTTTTTATCGGTGTCTATCCAGTCGATGAGCTGGGTAATGATTTGTTCAGTATCCAGCTGTTTACCTACCACTTGGCACACGTCTTCCAGCAGGGCTTTGACCGCTGTTTCATCGGCATGACTGCGCACAAAATCAGCGATATGGGCGCGGGCGTAGGGAAACAACACCTCTTTAACAAACGATAACGAGGAGGTTGTGCCTTCAATATCGGTGATGATGGCTTTAATCATGATACAAATTGATCCAGCGTGGGAAACGATTCTGAAATCGGGCTGTCGGTGAAATTGGCAACCCAGCCATAAGGCGTGGTAAAAAAGCGAATGCAGGTAAAGTCGGGATGTTCGCCCATATCAAACCAGTGTTTAGTACCCGCAGGGACGCTGATTAAATCGCCGCGCTCACACAATACCGCGTAAATTTTGTCGCCGACATGAAGATAAAATAAGCCGCAGCCTTCGATAAAAAAGCGTATTTCAAAATCATCGTGAACGTGTTCAGACAGAAACTTTTTTCTGATTACGTCTTTTTCAGGCTGATCCGGTTTGACGCGGATCACGTCTATGGATTGAAAGTAGTGTTGTTGTTTTAAGTTTTCGATGGGTTCGCGGTAGGCAACCAGTACCGTGTTTTGATCAGCATCAGTGGCTAATTGATAATCGGCTTCCCATTGTTCAAACTGTACGCCTAAACTGTCCAAATGGTTTTGAATAGTCTCTAAATCGGTATAGCGGATGCCGTGTTCGGGTTGATGTTCGGGGTAAATGGTTAGTACGCTCATTAATTTTTGACTCCGTGTAGTCGTAGTTCACATTCAAATAAAAAGTCCAGCACTTCAAGATGACGCAGGGTTTCAGGTACGGATGCACCCCAAGTATAAAGACCGTGTCCTCCAATAAGATAGGCATAGCCGCGTGCGCATTGATTCCAATGCTGTTCTACTTCTGCCGCTAAACGGGCGATATTTTGATCATTGGCAAAAATAGGTATAACAATGCGGGTTTCATGGGTGGTAATGCCGCATAGCCCTTTTAACAGCTCATAATTTTCCAGTACACACGCCACTTTAAAGATTTTTGAAATCAGTGTGGCATTGAGTGAATGCGGATGTAATACGCATCGAATGTCAGGAAAACGTTTGTACAATGAGGTGTGCAGCAGGGTTTCTGCGGAGGATTTTTTGCCGTCCAAAGAGTTGGCATCGGCATCAATCAGCATGATGTCTTCCATCTGCAAATGACCTTTGTGCTTGCCCGACACGGTAATAGCAATTGTACCATCGGGTAAACGGGCGGAAAAGTTGCCGCTGGTCGCAGGAACCCAGCCTCTGCTGTCAATAAGTTTCCCCGCTTCGATAAGTTGATTGGCGAGGTTATAAAAGTCGTCGTTATAAGTCATGCTGATTAAAGTAGGTGAGGAGTGATGGGGCAATCATACGATTTTTTTGCTTCGGTATCTATCGTGTGCAGCTAATCTGTAGCATTTTCATTAAACTTTTTTCCACTCATTTGGCATTTCCCAATTCTGTAGCCACAGTGCAAAATCAGCGGCAGGCATGGGTTTGGCAATTGCGTAGCCCTGAGCTTGATAACAACCCATCGCCAGTAGTGCGCTACCATGTTTTACCGATTCCACACCCTCAGCGATAACGTGCCGATTGAATGACTGAGCCAAGCCGATGACACTGCGGACAATTGCCAAGTCATTGTCATCTTCCAGCATATTACACACAAAAGATTGATCTATTTTCAGCGTTTGTATCGGTAAATGCCTTAAATAACTCAGTCAAGAATAGCCTGTGCCGAAGTCATCCAGCGCGAAACTTACGCCTAAAGCCTGACAGTCTTTAATAATGTCTGCTGTTTTTTCTAAATCGTGCAGCACTTCAGTCTCAAGTATTTCCAGCTCAAAATGCTGTCGGTTGACCAGTGGATGATGTGCAAAAGCATTGCATAGTTGGGTAACAAAATCAGCCGATTGCAATGTTCTTGCCGATACATTAACGCTGATTTTAATATCCAGACCTTGTGAATGCCATTGTTCAGTGTGTTGTAAGGCTCTGTTGATGACCCACGCATCCAGTCGGTTGGCAAAGTCACTGTGTTCAATCAGCGGTAAAAACTCATGCGGCATGACCAGACCGCGTTCAGGTTGCTGCCAGCGAATCAAGGCTTCTGCACCGAACACGATGCCTTTTTGCATATCGACTTTGGGTTGAAAGTACAGCTCAAACTCATGGTTTTCAAAGGCTTGTTCGATGCGATTTAATGCGATTCGGTGAGCATGGAGTTGTTGATTCAATGCGATGTCATAGATACGAAACGCATTTTTACCCGCTTGTTTAGCCTGATACATGGCCTGGTCGGCGTGGCGGATTAATATCTCTGGCGGGGAATTGTCGTCTGGAAAAATACTGATATAGCCAGCCGCCAATAAACTGATTATTAAAAGCACTGTTTGAAAAGCTCATCGACAGAACATCTTTTTTGTCGGCGGATTGCTTTAGCTTGCGCCCATTTTTTTTCAATTGGATTAAGGTCAGGCGAA
>JAURYI010000117.1 GCA_030654015.1 Methylococcales bacterium
GTTGCGGCTCTTTCGCAACCCAACCTACCACGCTACTTTTTCGTGCCTTTCGTGTTTTTAGTGGACAAAACTATAATTGTTTAAAAACCACCTCAGCCGCATCCAGCGTGTGTTGTAAATCCGTTTCGCTGTGCGCGGCAGAGACAAAACCTGCTTCAAAGGCAGACGGGGCGAGATAGATACCTGCGTCTAACATGGCGTGGAAAAAGTGTTTGAAACGGGCTTGGTCGCATTGCATGACTTGGGTGAAACTGGAAATTTGGCTTTCTTCGCTAAAGAATAAGCCGAACATTGCGCCGACGCGGTTGGTGGTGAAGCCAATACCTGCTTGCTGGGCGCGTTGCGTTAAACCGTCACATAAAAACGCAGTTTTCTTGCTTAAATCAGTATAAAAGTCAGGTTGGGCAATTAATTCCAGTGTTTTTAAACCTGCCGCCATTGCGACGGGATTGCCTGATAATGTACCTGCTTGATAGACTCCGCCTAAGGGGGCGAGGCATTCCATGATGTCGCGTCGTCCACCGAATGCACCGACAGGCATACCGCCGCCGATAATTTTACCTAGCGTGGTTAAATCGGGTTTGATGTTGTACACGCCTTGCGCACCTTGTAAGCCGACTCTAAAACCTGTCATCACTTCATCAAAAATCAACACGCTTTGGTAGTCGTCACAGACTTGACGCAGGGTTTCTAAAAATCCCGCGACGGGTGGCACACAGTTCATATTGCCCGCAACGGGTTCAACGATGATGCAGGCGATTTGTTCACCGATGTCGGCGAATAATTGCTTGACTGCGTCGCTGTCATTGTAGGGCAGAGTGATGGTATCGGCGGCAACGGCGGCAGGTACACCTAATGAACTGGGTACGCCTAAGGTGAGTGTGCCTGAGCCTGCTTTGACTAATAAGGAGTCGGAATGCCCGTGATAACAGCCTTCAAATTTCACAATTTTGTCGCGGCGCGTGTAACCTCTGGCTAAGCGTATCGCGCTCATGGTGGCTTCTGTGCCTGAGCTGACCATGCGCACCAAGTCAATCGAGGGCAAGAGTTCACAGACGCGCGTTGCCATTGCGGTTTCAATTTCTGTTGGTGCGCCAAAACTCAAGCCTTTTTCAGCGGCGGTTTTTACAGCACTAATCACCGCAGGATGCGCATGACCCAAAATCATCGGCCCCCATGAACCAACGTAATCAATATATTGTTTGCCGAAACTATCGACGATGTACGCGCCTTGGGCGTGGTCGATGAAGACGGGTGTGCCGCCCACGCCATTAAAAGCGCGGACTGGGGAATTAACACCGCCTGCAATAACGGTTTTGGCTTGATCAAATAAACGTGTGGCTTCAGTCATAATGGTTTTTTAAGGGTTACAATGGATAAATTGTTGGGGTTCGTACCTCATCCCAACCTACATAGCTTAATCATATAACGAAAGGAATAAACAATGAAATCCAGAGACAGACGACGCGGCTTAGTCGTTGTGAATACAGGAACAGGTAAAGGTAAATCATCGAGCGCGTTCGGCATGGTGTTCCGTGCCGCAGGTTGGGGCTTGAAAATATGCGTGATTCAATACATCAAAGGGCAATGGCAAACAGGCGAACAGAAAGCCGCCGAACGTTTTGATAATATCGAATGGCACGCCTTAGGCGACGGCTTTACTTGGGATACTAAAAATCCTGAGCAGGATATTAAAACCAGTCGGGACATTTGGGAATTGAGTAAACAAAAAATACAGTCGGGCGATTTTGATGTGGTGTTATTGGACGAGATTAATTATTGCTGTGGCTATAATTGGATTTCAGGGCAAGAAATCGCCGATTTTATTACCGAACACAAACCCACATGGCAGCATCTGATTCTCACAGGGCGCAATGCCGCACCTGAGGTGATAGCAGTTGCCGACACTGTGACCGACATGACACTGGTAAAACACGCCTACCAGCAAGGTATTAAGGCAGAACAAGGCATTGAATTTTAACTTTCATTGCTGAATACCGTTAATTCACATAGAATTCAAGCTTCATAATGAAATAATAATACAGGAGATGAAAATGTCAGAAGAAATCCCAGAAAAAGAAAAATCGACAGGTGCTCAAAATTTAATATATGCCATTGTTGGCATCTTTATTATCGGATTTGTGCTGGTTTGGACAAGCAAAGAAGACACCTCAAAAGGTAAAGACAACGGCGAAGCCGCTACCATGAGAAATTATGTCGCCATGCAGGAAATGGCAACACACAAATGTACCAAAATAGTCAGTGAAAAAACGGGCGAACAGGTCTACTTTCCGACCGAAACCAAAACCGACAAAGAAACCTACGTCACCCTGATATGGGCAGGCGAAAATGCGCAAAAAGGAGGCTTTAAAACCGCCTCATGCACACTCAATGGTCAATTAGGCGGTATATCTAATCTGGTTATTGATGGTAAAGAAATCATCAAAAAATAAAATCTGAACGGTGTAAATTTCACTAGGTTGGGGTCATAGACAAATCCCAACGCCGACATTCTCTCGTTCCCAAACGCTAGTTTGGGAACGCCTTTTGCCAAGTTGTGCTTGGTGTGTCAACGAACAAAACAGGTTTATCTTTATGCTCATAACGATTAAGCGTCAAGCAAGTGCCCCAGACTGGGCTTGCGAAATCTGGGATAAATTCGGCACATAATAAGCCCTACGCACTATTGGTATCAAACACCCCGCGCTTTATAATAACCAACATGAAAACCTCACTCATCGCCTTATTACTGCTCATCACCCTCAGCGGCTGTATGCCTGAAATTCATCCTGTGGGGGAGAAAATTTCTCCTGCGCGACTGACTGAGACTGCATTTATCACCGAAGACGGCGCGACCTTACCGCTGCGCCGCTGGTTGCCGAAAACTGAACCGCACGCGGTACTGATTGCCCTGCATGGTTTTAATGATTACAGTCAATTTTTTAGCACGCCCGCGCAGTATCTCAGCGGCTTGGGTGTTGCCTGTTTTGCTTACGATCAACGCGGTTTTGGTGCGTCGCCCAAACGCGGTTTGTGGGCGGGCAGTGCGGCGTATACCGAGGATTTACAGGGTTTGGTGCGCTTATTAAAACAACGTTATCCTAAACAACCTGTGTATCTGCTCGGAGAAAGCATGGGCGGCGCGGTGATTATTGCCGCGATGAGTCAAAGCACCATGCCGCCTGTGGACGGTGTTATTCTGTCCGCACCTGCATTGTGGGCGCGAGAAACTATGCCGTGGTATCAAACCAGTTTATTATGGGTTGCGGCACACAGTATGCCGTGGTTGACGCTGACAGGCGAAGGCGTACACGTCATGCCCTCGGATAATATCAAAATGCTCCGCGCCTTGGGCAAAGATCCGTGGGTGATAAAAGGTACGCGCGTTGAAGCTATTTACGGGCTGACCGATTTAATGGATGCCGCGTTTAACAATGCTCGTGCCCTGCATAAAAATACCTTAATACTGTACGGCGAAAAAGACGATATTATCCCCAAAGAACCCACCTACACCTTTCTTAATACCCTGCTCGCTACCGATAGCAGCAATAAAACCGTAGCGATTTATCCACAGGGCTATCATATGTTATTGCGTGATTTACACGCCGTTACCACATGGAAAGATATTGCCACATGGATTGCGCACAGCAGCGATAAACTGCCATCGGGTGCCGATGACCACGCAAAACACATTTTAGCCACGTTTAACAGCGAGTTATCCGCACAATAGATTGACTTACTAGCGAGTAGTCATAGAGAATAGTCAACTCAGATTTGCAACCGATACGCCAAGCACAGCATGGATAATAGCAACGCCCCTCAAAACACGATAGTCTCCGTTCGTGATTTAACTTTTTCTCGCGGCAACAATAAAATATTCGATGATATTTCACTGGATTTTGAACGCGGTAAAATCACCGCCATCATGGGGCCCAGCGGCACAGGAAAAACCACCCTGCTGAAACTCATCGGCGGGCAGTTATACCCTGAAAAAGGCACGGTCACCGTTGACGGGCAAAACGTACACCAGTTACGCCGCAAAGAACTCTATGAACTGCGTAAACGCATGGGAATGTTATTTCAAAGTGGCGCGTTACTCACTGACATGAACGTCTACGATAACGTCGCGTTCCCGTTACGCGAACATACCCATTTGACGGAATCCATGATTCGCTCGCTAGTGTTAATGAAATTACAAGCGGTCGGCTTACGCGGAGCGTATCAATTAATGCCCAATGAATTATCAGGCGGTATGGCGCGGCGCGTGGCATTAGCCAGAGCCATTGCCTTAGATCCAATGATGATTTTGTACGATGAACCGTTTACAGGACAAGACCCCATCTCAATGGGCGTGTTAGTGTTGCTAATTAAAGCCTTAAATGAAACCTTAGGCTTAACCAGTATTATCGTCTCGCATGATGTGGTAGAAACCGCGCAAATTGCCGATTACATCTACGTTATCTCGGAAGGCAGAGTCGTCGATCACGGCACACCCGCCCAAATCGAACAATCATCCTCCGAATGGGTACAACAATTCATGAAAGGCGCGGCAGATGGCCCTGTACATTTTCATTATCCCGCTAAAGAGTATGTGGATGATTTGTTATCTACTGGAAAACGCTATTAATTAGGTTAGCTTCGTAGGTTGGGTTGCGGCTCTTTCGCAACCCAACGAATACCAAAGAATGTTGGGTTGCCAAAAAAACGGCAACCCAACCTACGAATTAATCATTTCATCTATTATCAATACTATATTATGACTGCACCAACCACCGCGCATTTTTTAACAGACATTGAAATTAAAGAGTTTAAATGCTTTAAAGATTTTAAAGCGTCTGGGTTTAAGCGTGTTAATTTGATTGGTGGTAAGAATAATATTGGTAAGACGGCATTATTGGAAGCAATTTATATTCATGTTAGTTCAAAAACTGTAAATGCTATGATAACAGCTATTTACAATGTAAAATTTGATAGAGAAAGTTTAAATACCCTATACCATTATTATCCTATTTTAGATCATAAAAAAATATTAGACTTTACAAAATCTTATGCTTCTAAATCCAATTTAATTAATACCGAATATTTTGTTATCGAAAATGATGCCACAAAAACATATCAAATTAATATTGGTGATAAATTAATATCGATTGACTCAAATGTACTCAGTATTACTTTTGAGCATATTCCTAACGTTAAACTTATAGATAATTTTGGCTGGGCTGATGGTGGCATAATTTCAGCATATACGGCTATCCAAAGACACGAACAAGAAAATGAATTAAATGCTTTTGTGCAAGAATTTGACAGTAGTATTGATGCGTTTAAAGTTATGGCTAATAAACCCCAATGCAAAACCAACGGTGAATATCGCGACATAACCGAATTCGGCGATGGTTTAAAACATTATATTTCCATTATCTGCGCTCTGTATGCTTGCGAAAACGGCTATTTATTTATTGATGAAATAGACAACGGTATTTATTACGACCACCTTGATAGATTATGGGAAATCATTTTTACGTTGTCTAAAAAAACCAACTGCCAAATATTTGCCACTACCCATTCAAAAGAAATGCTGGAATCGTTTGCACGGGTGGCTAAAAAATCAGATGAACAGGATATTTCCTACACGCTGTTGGTTAAAGATAAACAGCAGGAAATTAAAACCATTTCATTTGATTATGAAATGTTAGATTACAGTATTGCGCAAGAGCATGAGGTTAGATAATGAAGCCCATTGCTGTCTTGCATGAAGGGAATGACAAAAGTTCGCTTGATAATAAATTAATTAAAGGATTAATAGACTATCTTAAATTAGATGCTGAACAAGTCGATTTTTATGGAATGGGTGTAAAAAGTAATTTTTTCAAGTCTAATTATATTGCGTACAAAGCATTAAAACAGCCTGTTGAAAAAGGTCAAATTACCAGAATTTTTTTTGTTATTGATGCAGATAATGATTTTGAGAAAACACAAAACCAATTAGAAAGCATTATTAAAGAGTTAAACATTGAGACAATCAGCAGTTTCTATATTATGTGTCATCCTGATACCAAAAAAGGCTATGTGGAATCTTTTATTTTATCCACCATTCCAAAAGATAAAATGGATTGTATTGATAAATTCTTAGAATGCTCTGGGTTTATTGCAAATAATGGTGATAAATCAACTTACGAACGAATTTATAAATCAATTGCTCATCCGCTTTCTCCTTATAAGTTTGACCACGAAAATTTTAACGAATTAAAAACCAAGCTGGAAAACCTTTTTATATGATGCAATTTTTTCAACGCCTAGGCGCAGACACCCGTACCAGTTTTACGAAATTGGGGCGAGCGACTTACTTTCTTTTGGCAACCCTCGCGGGTATTCTGAGTGTGTTACCCAGACCGCGCTTATTAATGAACCAACTGTTTTCAGTCGGGGTCTTATCGTTTTTGATTATCACCATTTCAGGTTTGTTTGTTGGCATGGTTTTGGGCTTACAGGGCTTTTATATTCTGTCGGATTTTGGCGCGGAAGAAAGTTTGGGCATCATGGTTGCCGCTTCTTTAGTGCGCGAATTGGGGCCTGTAGTCACTGCGTTATTATTTGCAGGTCGAGCGGGTTCTGCGTTGACCGCTGAAATTGGTTTGATGAAAGCTACCGAACAATTATCAGGCATGGAAATGATGGCGATTGATCCGATACGCCGTATTATTTCCCCGCGATTTTTAGCGGGCTTTATCTCCATGCCATTACTCGCCGCGTTATTCAGTGCAGTCGGTATTATCGGCGGACAACTGGTCGGTTCTGGCTTGTTGGGTGTCGATGACGGCTCGTATTGGTCACAAATGCAGAACCAGATAGATTTTTACGATGATATTATCAACGGCATTATTAAAAGTGTCATTTTTGGTTTTGTCACTTCGTGGATTGCCTTGTTTGAAGGCTATGATGCCATTCCGACTTCCGAGGGTGTCAGCCGCGCCACCACGCGCACCGTGGTCAATTCGGCATTCAGTATTTTAATTCTTGATTTTATTCTTACCGCACTTATGTTTGGAGATAAGTAATATGCAGCACACCGCCACTCAAGATACACTGGTTGGTCTTTTTGTCGCAGCAGGTATTGCTGGACTTTTTTTTCTTGCCTTGCAAGTCAGTAATCTCAGCTCGTTCGGCAGTGAGGAAACTTACAGCGTCACTGCCAGCTTTGAAAGCTCTGGCGGCTTGAAAGTAAAATCTGCCGTGTCTGCCGCAGGGGTTAAAATCGGCAAAGTCACCGCCATTCGGTTTGATCCTAAAACCTATCAATCGGTGGTCACAATGGCAATTGAAAGCCAATACGCCACGTTGCCCGAAGACACCACTGCCAGCATTTTTACCGCTGGTTTATTGGGTGAACAATACGTTAATCTTGAGCCAGGTGGTTCAGACGATGTATTGAAAAATGGCAGCAAAATTGATATTACCCAATCTGCTATCATTCTCGAAAAAGTCATCGGTCAGTTCTTGTTCAAATCCGCTGAAGAAAAAGCCCAAGGGGATAAAAAAGAGTGAGCAAACTAGCGATTATCGACCAAGGCGCGGGCGTTTTTGTTGTTGATGGTGATTTAACCTTTGCCAGCATTGATAAAAAAACTGTCAAATCGTTCGATTTTTTAAACACCAGCAAAGTCATCACTATTGATTTGGGGCGTGTCGCGTGTACCGATAGCGCAGGTCTTGCACTGATGATTGAGTGGATAAAATACACCCGCCACAATAAAACCCAATTACGCTTTAAAAATATTCCTGAACAATTACGCAATCTTGCCAAGCTCAGCGGTTTTGATCAATCCAGTCATTTTACAATGGCTGACTGAACACGCTGTTTCCCTTCACCTATCACCTAACACACTCCCATTATGGATAAATTAATTATTACAGGCGGCACCAGACTTTCAGGCGAACTGCGCATTTCAGGCGCGAAAAACGCCGCCCTACCTATTCTCGCCGCAACACTGCTATCAACAACGCCCGTCAGCGTCGGCAACATTCCCCATTTACATGACATCACCACCACAATGGAATTGCTGGGTCGTATGGGAGTCAGTTTACTGGTCGATGAAAAAATGAACATCGAAGTTGATAGCAGCACTATCAACAGCTACGAAGCCCCTTATGAATTAGTGCGCACCATGCGAGCGTCTATCCTCGTGTTAGGGCCATTATTAGCGCGTTTTGGTGAAGCTCACGTCTCCTTACCCGGTGGTTGCGCAATCGGCACACGTCCTGTTGATATTCATTTGAACGGCTTAATAAAAATGGGCGCGGACATCACGGTCGAAGGCGGCTTTATTCATGCCAAAGTCGATAGACTCAAAGGCTGTCGTTTAGTCCTCGAACAAATCACCGTGACAGGCACAGAAAACCTGTTGATGGCGGCAACACTCGCCTCAGGCACGACCATCATTGAAAACGCCGCCAAAGAACCCGAAGTGACCGACTTAGCGCATTTTTTAAATGCAATGGGCGCGAAAATTACAGGTATCGGTACTGACGTATTAGTCATTGAAGGCGTGGAAAACTTAGGCGTACCCGATTTGCACTATGACATCCTGCCTGACCGTATCGAAACTGGCACTTATTTGTGCGCGGCGGCGATTACTGGCGGCAAAGTCAAATTGAAAAATACTCGCCCCGACATTCTCGATGCCGTGTTAGAAAAACTCGTTGAAGCAGGCGCGGAAATTACCACAGGTGACGACTGGATTGCCTTAGATATGCACGGCAAAAAACCCAAAGCCGTGTCGTTACGCACCGCGCCGTATCCAGCATTCCCCACTGATATGCAGGCGCAATTTATCGCCATGAACTGCGTTGCCGACGGCGTAGGCATCATCACTGAAACCATTTTTGAAAATCGTTTCATGCACGTTCAAGAACTGCAACGTATGGGCGCGAACATCAAACTCGAATCCAATACCGCCATCTGCACAGGCATGGAAAAAATCACAGGCGCACCCGTCATGGCAACCGACCTGAGAGCTTCTGCCAGTTTAGTCATCGCCGCGTTAGTTGCCGAAGGCAGCACCCTAGTGGATCGCATCTATCACATCGACAGAGGTTACGACCACATCGAAGAAAAACTCTCACAACTGGGCGCGACCATCCGCCGCGTTCCTCAATAAGGTTTCACTATGCTTACCATTGCAGTTTCCAAAGGCAGAATTTATGAAGAAGCCCTGCCATTATTGGCAGAAGCAGGCATCGTCCCGACGGATGACCCAAAAACCTGTCGCAAATTAATCTTAAACACCACGCGCCCCGATGTGCAGCTGGTCATCATCCGCGCCACCGACGTACCGACCTTTGTCGAATACGGCGCGGCAGATTTAGGTATCGCAGGCAAAGACGTACTCATCGAACACGGTGCGGAAAGTCTCTATGAACCGCTGGATTTAGGCATCGCCCGTTGCCGTCTTATGACTGCTACGCGCAAAGACGCACCGCCCATCACAGGACGCGTGCGCGTTGCCACCAAATTTGTCAAAATCGCCCAACGCTATTTTGCCAGCATAGGCATCCAAGCCGAAATCATCAAACTGTACGGCTCAATGGAACTCGCCCCGCTAGTCGGTCTCGCCGATTGCATCGTAGACTTAGTAGACACAGGCAACACCCTAAAAGCCAACGACATGGAACCACGCGACCTAATCATGAACATCAGCTCCCGCCTAGTCGTCAACAAAGCCGCGATGAAAATGAAAAACGCCGCCATTGCCGAGTTGATAGGGCATTTTGAGCGCACGTTGGCTCAGCGATAACCACACTTTAATTTTTGACTTGCCTAATCCTATGTCCGACTTAACCATTCAAAAACTTAACGCCTCTGCCCCTGATTTTAACCAGCAATTACATGACTTATTGGCATGGAATGAAACTGACGATTTAGATATTCACAAACGGGTGCTGGATATTATTGCCGATGTCAGAAAGCGCGGTGATGCGGCGGTGATTGATTACACTAATCGCTTTGATAATCGTGAAGTGATTAATGCGGGCGAGTTGGAAATGTCGAAAGACACTTTGAAAATTGCGTGGGAAAACTTACCCGCCGACCAAGCGCAAGCCTTGCAAACGGCGGCTGATAGAGTGCGTGCGTATGCGGAGCATCAAAAAATTCAGCCGTGGCAATATACCGAAGCGGACGGCACGGTGTTGGGGCAGAAAATCACGCCGTTAGACCGTGTGGGTTTGTATGTTCCAGGGGGCAAAGCCGCGTATCCGTCGTCGGTGTTGATGAATGCGATTCCTGCCAAAGTGGCGGGGGTGGGCGAGTTGATTATGGTGGTGCCGACTCCAAACGGTGATAGTAATGAACTGGTATTGGCGGCGGCGTATTTGGCGGGTGTCGATAGAGTGTTTAGCATCGGCGGAGCGCAAGCGGTGGCAGCGTTGGCTTACGGGACGCAATCCATTCCAGCGGTAGCAAAAATTGTCGGGCCAGGCAATATCTATGTGGCGACGGCGAAAAAATTGGTGTTTGGGCAGGTCGGTATTGACATGATTGCAGGGCCGTCGGAAATTTTGATTATTTGTGATGGCAAGACCAATCCTGACTGGATTGCGATGGATTTATTCTCGCAAGCGGAACACGATGAAAATGCGCAATCCATTTTGATTAGTGATGATGCGGAATTTTTAACCACTGTTGAAGCCAGTATTAACAAGCTGTTGCCGACCATGGAACGTGCTGAAATTATCACGAAATCGCTAACGACACGCGGCGCGTTGATTAAAGTGGCTAACTTGAATCAGGCGGCGGATGTTGCGAATATTATCGCGCCTGAGCATTTGGAGTTATCTGTAGAAAATCCAGAAATTTTGTGTGAACAAATCCGCCACGCGGGAGCAATTTTTATGGGACGCTATACCGCTGAGGCGGTAGGCGATTATTGCGCAGGCCCGAATCACGTCTTACCAACGTCCAGCACGGCGCGGTTTTCATCGCCGTTAGGTGTGTATGATTTTCAAAAACGCACCAGTTTAATTAATTGTTCAGAACAGGGCGCGAGTGAGCTGGGTAAAACCGCTTCTGTGTTAGCGCGTGGTGAGTTTTTAACGGCTCATGCGCGGTCGGCGGAATATCGTATTAAATAATTTGGTAACGGAAAAAAAATAAAGTGATGCAAAACAGTGGAGTCAAAAATCATGATTTTTGATTTCATTACATCATTTTTATAGTTCCTACCGCTCCAGCGTGGGAACTTATCCTGCAACGCTCCAGCGTTGCGTGACTATGAAGACGCTGGAGCGTCAACTGAGGCATTCCAACGCAGAGCGTTGGAACGATGAAACTATTTCTCAGAACGAGAGAATCATGTCCGATAATAATCTAATTACCCGTCTTTTTCGCTCCGAAGTGTTAGCACTGTCGGCTTATCACGTTGCCGATGCGGCAGGTTTTATTAAGTTGGACGCAATGGAAAATCCTTATAGCTGGTCTGATGATGTTAAACAACAATGGTTAGCCGCGTTAAAAGACTGCGAGTTAAATCGTTATCCTGATCCCGAAGCACAGCAACTGAATGCGACCATTAAGCGGGTTAATGGCATAGCGGATGAGTTTGAAGTATTGCTGGGCAACGGTTCGGATGAGATTATTCAGTTGTTGTTGATGGCACTGCCGCCGACTGCCAGTGTGTTAAGCACTACGCCCAGTTTTGTGATGTATAAACAAATCAGCCATTGTTTGGGCTTGGATTATCATGGTGTGCCGTTGTTGGCGGACAGTTTTGATCTGGATGTATCTGCGATATTAGCGGTCATCCATGAGTATCAACCCAGCGTGATTTTTCTTGCCTATCCGAATAATCCGACGGGCAATTTATTCAGTGACGCGGCGATTGTGGAGATTATCAACGCGGCGCACGGTTTGGTGGTGATTGATGAAGCGTATGCGCCGTTTGCTGATGCCAGTTTTATGAATCGCTTGGGGCAGTATGACAATTTACTGGTGATGCGCACGGTGTCAAAACTCGGTTTGGCAGGCTTGCGCTTGGGCTATATGGCAGGGTCGCCCGCGATTATTGAGCAGCTGCATAAAATTCGTCTGCCTTATAATATTAATATTTTGACGCAAGTGAGTGCGGAATTTGCCTTATCGCATCACGAGATATTTGACCAGCAAACACAGGCGATTTGCGCTGATCGTGCGTTGGTACTGGCACAATTGAACGCTTTGGAGGGCATTATCGCGTATCCAAGTGCGGCGAATTTTATTTTATTCAGAACACCACAAGGACGCGCCACGGAGATTTTCCTGTCATTGAAACAACAAGGCGTGTTGATTAAAAACTTAAGTCCCCAAGCAGGATTATTAAGCGATTGCTTACGGGTAACGATTGGCAAGCCTGAGGAAAATGCGGCATTTTTGACAGCGTTGCAGAAAAGTTTAGAATCATAACTTGAGGCAAGCAAGTCTCAACAAAAACAATCACATACAGCTTGTGTTGGAATTCACAATTCAGGCGATTAGTCAGGTTATATTGACGTTTTGTAAACGTAACATTGGCATTGTGAACATAATTATAACTTTTACCCGCTTTGGAAGAATGTAGATGCAAACATTAAAAAAACACACTAATCTGGCTTTAATTTTTGTCGGTACACTGTTTTTTGCTCATGCGGCAGTCGCCGCAACAGACATAACTGCACAACAAAGTTACGCTAAAGCACTTGCCAAGAATCATGGGCAAGATATAGATCATTCCGCGCATGAGAACCATGATAAAAATCTGGATTTTCACGGTATTTTTTACGGTTATCTGCCTTGTAATGATTGCAATGGGATTAAAGCCACACTGTCATTAAAACAAAATAATAATTATCTGCTGGTGACTCAGCCTGCAAGAGATTCATCAAAAGAGTTTTATGAAAAAGGCAAATACACTTGGGATGAGGAAAAGCATATCCTTGTGTTAACACCGCGCAAGGATGCAGCCGCACGGCAATACCTTATCAAAGATGAAGGAACGATAGTTCAGCTGAACAGTGATGGAACACCGATGTCGAAAGAATTAGAGGAGGGCTACACATTGCGCAGAAGCGATACGGTAAAAGGACGCGAGGTTCATATTCACTAAATGCAATGTGGAGCGGTGCGACACAATCGAAATATATTTCTCTATCCTGTAGAAACCACAAAATCTACCGACGACAGGAAGCGCACCCTATCTCTTATCGTATTATCAATCACAATCGGAATGATTTTTCCGTTTGTGATTGATGGGGAGAAAGGGCAATTACTTGCTATTCGTCTGGAATCTTCGGAAAATACAGCTTATCAATAATCAAATTATAGAGGGTTTTGTATGCGTGTCGTTTTTGGGATTCTTTCGTCTAACAATACGGCTGAAGCGATTCAGCAAATAATTGATGCAATCGGCTCTAATCATATCGTTATCATTCATCACGATTTCAGTAAACAGCCTGATTTTCAGGTAACAGGTGATAATGTTCACATCCTCGAAGATTATTCAATCACTGGCTGGGGCGCGTGGACATTGGTTGAGGCAGTGATTAAATTGATGGAACAGGCATTGCAGATGCCCGAATGGGATTATTTTCAGCTGTTCAGTGACACTTGTTTACCCATTCGACCCATTCAGGAATTTGAACACTATCTGGCAACAGAGAAACCCGATGCCAATATCAGTTGCTTTTCGTTTTCTGAACAACCTGACTTGCTGTTGACGCATGGTTTCCGTGCGTTTTCTGCAAAAGGTACTTATGGTTTCAGCTTCCTCCGCAAGATTGCTTATTTATCAAACAATATGCGCGGCATGGATGGCTATAGAATGCTGGAGGCACTGACAATACCTTTATATACCAACGATGACAAACTCATGGTGAAACTGTTTGCCGTGAAATTACCCAATTTTTTGTTTCGCTTGGCCATGAAGGGCATAGGCTTTAATCATCCGTTTCGTGGTAACACTCAGGCTTATGTCGGCAGTCAGTTTTTTGGTTGCTCCAAAGAGGTCTGTCAGCAAATTCAAGACTGGATGGAAACAAACAAAGACCTTGTGGAAAAAATTAAAACTCAGGTTGCCATACCCGACGAATTCTTTTTTCAAACCGTCATCGGTAATCTGAATTTACCTAATCGTAAAACAACCAATCATCTGGTCAATTTTTTTGATTCCAAAACCCGTCATGGTAATGAATTTGAACTCAGTGATGCCGACAGGTTAAATGATTCTGGAAAGTTTTTCGCCCGCAAATTTTCCAAAGATCCGCAAGATCCAATGCGCTTACAAACGATTAAGCGCATTTAGTTGAGTATTGGTAAATGATTGGATAAGTAAGTATTTTTGGTAGTGATAAACATTGAGTAATTGGAGTACAAACCTAGGTTTGTACTCCGCGGTATCAAATATTAAGAACCTTGGCAAACCTGCGAGGTTTTAAAAATCTCGCAGGTTTATATATGCGGACTTTTTAATAAAAACTTACTATGTCGGGTATCTGGATAACTAAGTATTTTTAAATAACCACACTAAATTTTAGGAAGTCTATTTATGTTTCAACAGTATTTTTCAGGCATGGCAACGGTTTTCATGCTGCATAGCATTCATCCCGTTGACAGCAATAAACTATCGTTAAATGCAAAACTGAATATATCTCCTGATTTTTTAGAAACTTTTATTGTGTCGGCAAAAGCCAAAGGTTATTCATTTATCAGTCTTGATACCTTGCATGATGCCTTGGTAAATAATAAAAAACTGTCTAAAACTATCGTGCTGACCTTAGATGACGGTTACGCCGACAACTACACCAATGCGTATCCTATTTTCAAAAAACATAATATCCCTTTTACTATTTATATAACCACTTCGTTTCCTAATCACACTGCTATTTTATGGTGGTATATATTGGAAGATTTAGTGATTGAAAATAATGCAATGACCTTAAGTGATGGTACAACGTATAGTTGTGCAACACCCGAAGACAAAAAAACCACCTTTTCGGCGATTCGGCAAAAAATTATTCACTTACCGAAAGAAAATTTTATTGAGTCATTAAATGCTCTTTTTGAACCGCGCATAATTGACTGGTATTCCAAAGTTGCCGAATTATCTCTGACGTGGGAGCAGATTAAAGAACTCAGTTTGAGTCCATTAGCGACCATCGGCGCACATACGGTCAACCATTATGCCTTGGCAACTTTATCCAAAGATGACGTTATTTATGAAGTGATGGGCAGTAAACAGATTATCGAAACGCATATTGATAACAGCGTCGAGCATTTTTGTTATCCGTTTGGCGGTCCTAAAGAAGTGACGGAAAAAGAATTTGCCATTGTCGATGAACTGGGCTTTAAAACAACGACAACCACCCGTAATGGCAGTATTTTTGCAGAACATAAACAGCATCTCTCCGCACTTCCACGCGTCATGTTGACCAGCGAGTTTTCCCTGTCCCGTTTTGAACTGAGCGCGATTAAACGCTTTGTTAAGGGTCGTATCGTGGTTGCTTGAAGTTAGCCGAGTGGATGCCTACCCGTTTATTTTGGAGTCCAATAGCTTTAGCTATTGGCTGGTATCCGCTAGAAAACAGCTAAAGCTGTTTTGCTCCTGCACTTAAACCATGTTAGTCAGTTTGCTCCAACCCCATCGCATAACGACTTAACAGCGATTTTGCTTTGGGAAGATGATCTAGCAACGTTAAACCCACATTTCTGGCGGCGGCTAAGGGCAGCCAGTCATTGGAAAAAATCCGTATTACGTTATTGGTGAAGTTAATCACTAAGTCGTGGTCTTTTTGTCTGGCTTTCGCGTAGTCGGTCAGGAAATCTTCTGCACCGATGTCGCTACCTGCTTGGTGTCGGGTGCTTATCATGTCTGCCAATTGCACCACATCCCGCAAGCCTAAATTAAAGCCTTGTCCTGCGACGGGGTGCAGTTGATGGACGGCGTTGCCGATAATCACTGCGCGGTTTGCCCGCATTTTTTCAGCGCGTATCAGTGATAATGGAAACGAGCGACGGGGCGCGGTCAGGCTGAGTCTGCCCAGTTTATAACCGAAACAGGCTTGCAGTTCGGCGAGAAAATCCGCTTCACTGCTTTGCATCAAAGTTTGTGCATCATTCGTAGTGCGCGTCCATACGACCGAGCATTGATTATTCGCGATAGGTAATAATGCCAGTGGGCCTGAGGCGGTGAAGCGTTCAAATGCGGTATTTTTGTGCGGCAGGGAGGATTTTATGGTGGTGACTAACGCGGTTTGTCCGTATTCGGTAATGTGTTGGGCGATGTTTAATAATTGGCGAATGGAGGATTGTCCACCGTCGGCACCGACTAATAATTTAGCGGTCAGCGTTTGCGTTTCGTCGCCTTGCTGAATGCTGATATGAATGACCTCTTCGCTAGGTTCTAAACCGACTACCCGCGCGGGACAGATTTGTACGGTATCGGTAGCGGCGACGCTGTGCGCAACGTGGCTTTCTAAATCCCGCGCGGTAATGACATAACCCAGCGCGGCAACGTGTTCTTTATCGGCACTGAGTCGGGTTTTGCCAAAATGCCCTTTATCGGAAATATGGATGTTTTTAATGGCGGTGGCGGCGGTGCTGATGCCTTGCCATACGCCTAATTCTTCCAGTTGCTGGACAGTACCTGCGGCTAATGCCAAGGCACGGTCGCCAGCGGGCGAGTTGGCGAGTTGTTCGGGGGTGTTGGCTTCGATAATGGCACAACGTAGCCCTGTGTCTTTTAATGCCAGTGCGAGGCAGTTACCCGCCAAGCCGCCACCGACAATGATTACATCATATTCGTGCTGCATGACTTGCCTGCATTAACTGTTCAATATCGGCGATGCTTTTCGGCACATCACAGGTTAAGACTTCATGACCGTCGGCGGTGACTAAAATATCGTCTTCGATACGAATGCCGATGCCGCGCCACTGTTCATCCACAGTTTTGCAATCGGCAGGAATGTATAAACCCGGTTCGATGGTCAGTACCATGCCTTTTTCCAGTAATCGCCATTCTTGGTTGATTTTATAATCGCCGACATCGTGTACATCCATGCCCAGCCAATGCCCGATACGGTGCATATAAAACTGTTTGTATTTTTCATTTTTAATCAGCGTAGCGACTCTGCCTTTTAATAGCCCCAATTTAACCAGCCCTTTAGTCAGAACAGTCACTGAGGCTTCGTGTGCCAATTGCATGGATTGCTGAGGTTTGATTTCGTCAATTGAGGCGAGTTGGGCATCGAGTACCAATTGATAAAGCTGTTTTTGCGCTTCGCTGAAATGTCCTGACACAGGGTAGGTGCGGGTAATATCGGCGGCGTAGTGGTCACATTCTGCACCTGCATCGACCAGCAATAAATCACCGTTTTTTAATTTAGACGCATTGTCGGTGTAATGCAGGGTGCAGGCATTTTTACCTCCGGCAACGATGGACGGGTAAGCGACTGCGCGTAAGCCGTCTTGCAAAAAGTGGTTGATAATTTCGGCTTCAATTTGGTATTCGTACATTCCCGCTTTGCATTTCTGCATGGCTTTAACGTGTGCTGCCGCTGAAACGCTGGCGGCGCGGCGCATGAGTTTCAGTTCTTCCGCGCTTTTAAATAAACGCATTTCATGCAGGATATGTTCTAAGGAGACTAATTCACCGGGGGCAGTAATACCCGTACGCGATTGGCGGCGAATGTGGTTTATCCATTCCAACAGTTTATGGTCGAGGTCTAAATCGCGCCCCATCGGATAAAATACTTTGGATTTATTTTCCAGCATTCCCGGCAGAATGTCGTTTAAATCATCAATGGGGAAAGAATCATCCGCTGCGTAATGGGTAGTCGCGCCTTCCAGTCCTGCGTGCGCACCTTCCCACAGGGCTTTTTTCTCATCAAATTCACGGCAGAATAAAATATATTCGCCTTGTTCGCGCCCTGGAATGAACACGGCAAGGGAATCAGGTTCATTAAAGCCCGTCAGGTAATAAAAGTCGCTGTCTTGGCGAAACGGGTAATTGACATCACGGTTACGCGCGTGGGTGGTTGCACTGCTTATTAATGCCAGATTGCCTTTGCCGATGCGCTGCATGAGTTGTTTGCGGCGTTTTTTAAATTCACTTTGCTTCATGTTGTTCAGTTTAATGGTCAGTGGTGTGACTTAACTCATCGCGTAGTAGCAAGACTGCGCTGCGTAAATATTCTGTCAGTTCCATCAGCGCGACTTTATCTTCTTCATCGTCGTCGGTGTCGGTATCCAGTTTGGTAAATTCGGTAATGTCTTTGATAATTTCATTGGCTTCTTTTGAGAAGTCTGGCTTAGACCATTGATTGCCTACGCCGAATAAAAACCCCTGACACCAGTTGCGTAATGCGTCAATTTGTTCATCGAAAGGAGCTTCATCATCGGGTAAAAACAAGTCAAAGGCAAATTCGTCACCTGCCAATAATTGCCGTGTTTCTTCAAATAATCTGACCAGCGGTTGTTGCTGTTGGTCTGCTATTGCCGAACTGTCATGCAGTAATTCATTCAGCCAATAATGACTGTCGGTATTTTCATTGGCACAGAGTAAACCCGTTGCCAGACCATGCGCTTCTGCCGCACAAATATCCGCACGATTTTCTACAAGTATTGCGTTAATTACTGGGTAAGCCATAATAATGTCACTATCGCTAAACTAAAAATAGTGCTTATGCTACCATTGATTTTTAATGAGGATAAAAATTGTTAAATTTGATTGTGTAACCCGTTAATATGATTCATATTAAAATGCGTTACCCGGCATTATTCGGCACACTTTATTAACACTATATTTAGTATACACCTACCGTAATTCAATCATCACCATGACGCAAAAATACCCATCGTTAGAATTAAAAGACCTCGAAGATAAGCTGGACCAGCTTATCGCGCAGTACCAGTCAGTAAAAAATGAAAACAATTCCCTGAAAAGCAAGCAGGAAGTGCTGGTGATGGAAAAAGCCACCTTACTTGAAAAAACCACACTTGCCAGAACCCGTGTTGAAGCAATGATTACTCGTCTAAAAGAAATGGAGCAAGGCTCATGAGTCAAAAACCCCAGCCCGTATCGCTCACAATTATGGGCAAAGAATACAAAATTATGTGTGAGCTTGATGAGCAGGACGATTTAATGCGTTCCGCACAACAGCTTGATGCACAAATGCGTAAAATGCGAGATGCGGGTAAAGTCAGCGGCTCTGACCGTATCGCGGTGATGGCGGCTCTCAATCTGGCGCATGAGTTACAGTTAATGAAAACCCAAAACGCACAGCTCAGTCGCAATTTAAATGAATGTCTGGCACGGCTGAATCAAAAAATAGAAAACGTTTTAGAAAAAAAGTCCTAAACACGGTAAACTACAAACGTATTTCCTGCCGCGTCCGATGGTGTGCTGGGTGTTTCCTGAACCTATATTTACCCCGGGAACGAATATTTGTTATGGCGTGTATGCCCATTCATTTGGGAAACCCGATTAACGAAAAGCGTTCCCACTTGAACCTTCGGTTCAAGGACGAAAGTACATAACGGCGCAGGCGGGTCATACTTTTTTATTTAGTCTTCATCTTGCACTTTGTGCAGTGCCACCGCTTGAGCTTGCAGCTCACACATCGTTTGTTCCAGATTGTTCATAAATAATTGCCGACCGCCTTTCCAATATAGCGGCTCACCAATATACGCATCGACGAAAAACGGCACTAATAGCATCTCGCCTTTCGGCAAACACTTCCCCAACCCATAAAAGAACACAGGAATCACTGGCACATCGGGGCGTTCGCTTAATAAATGCCCGATACCATTTTTCATTCTTGCCATTACTTCTGGTTCGCCGCGCGTGCCTTCGGGAAAAATAATCACAATCTCATTGCGATCCAATGCCTCAATAATAGGGACAAACACATCATTGCCTTTGTCACGCATTCGCCGTTCGATAGGAATGATGCTGGCAATATGTATGGCAAACCAGCTGACAACTGGATTGCGCAGAAAGTGATCCGCCGCCGCGACAGGATGTATTTTATGAATCAGCCGTAAGGGAAACAGTGACATCAATGCCACCGTATCCAAATGGCTATTATGATTTGCTACGACTATTGCAGGCCCTGATAAAGGTAAATGTTCTTTACCACGGACATTGATACCTAATACGATCAATACCAGCGGTCTTACGATCAATAAATAAAACAAGGTGCGCAGCATACAGTTTGCCTAATAGTGTAAATAGTACACATAATGAAAAAACAACGGTGCGGTATAGGTCAAACTATCCAACCTATCCAAAATGCCGCCGTGACCCGGTAATAAACTTCCGCTATCTTTCACGCCAATATCACGCTTTAACGCCGAAATCGTGACATCTCCGACAAAACCACCCAAGCCAATCAACCCCCCAGCACCCAAGGCTTCATAACGCGCCAGCGGTGTTAAAAACGGCGCAAGCACGACCGCCAATGCTGTCGTAGTCAACAGCCCGCCCAAAAAACCTGCTACGGTTTTATTAGGGCTTACTTTGGGGGAAATTTTGCGTTTACCGAAACTTTTGCCCCACAGATACTGCGCAACATCATTAATCTCGGTCAGAAACACCAGATAAATCAACAAACCCATCGCACCGCCCGCTGGATTGACCGTAGCAGGTAACACCAGCATAAACGCGGCATGACTCAACCCGAATACGGTAATCATCAAGCCCCAATGCAGCGTACCGATAGCGCGTAAAAAACCTTGCGTCTCCCCGATTAAAATCATGCGCATCGGCAACACCAAAAACACAAACACGGGAATAAAAATGATGAACATCCCATACCAGCCCATCCACACCCAGTAAAACTGTATCGGAATCGCTAAATATGCCCAGAACAATACCCGATGATCGGCGCGGCGCGTTGGTACCAATGACAAATATTCTTTAAACGCCAGAAAACTGACAAAGCCCAGCACTACGACCGACACCGTGCGATTAAATAACACCGCCACCGCAAACACCGCGACAATCAGCCACCATGTTTTAATACGCAACCGTAATTCAGTATAGTCGCGTTCAGGCTTAGCGCGTACCAGCGCGATAGAAATCAGACTGGCAAGCGCGAGTAAACCGCCGATTGCCATAAAAGCTATTTGCACGCTGACAGGTAATGCAATCAAATTCATCATGATGCAAGCTCCGCCAAGGCATGACGCGCACGATTAACCACTGTCCACACGGTCAACACCAATACTACAGCAAATACGCCATTCAACCACTGTCCGACACTCACGCCCGCACCCAATGCCAAGGCAAGCGCACCGAACACAAAGGCGCGATCACTTTTCCCCATCGGGCCATCGTAACGCCGCGACGCGCCTATCTGTATCGCAATCACGCCTGTCATTTCAGTGATTATCGCCATAATCACCACCAAGACCACCAACCACGACCATACGCCCGCCAACAACGCGAACGGCAAATATAACGCGACATCGGCAATCACATCACACAACTCATTCAAAATCGCCCCCAACGCGCTTTTCATATCGTGTTCACGCGCCAGCATACCATCAATGGCATTCAACGCCATGCGCACAAACAGCACCACAGGAATCAGCAAAAATACCCACGGTTGCGTATAAAAAAACGCCAATCCACCGCCTGTGATGAGCGATAACAACAATGCGGCAATTGTCACTTGATTCGCCGTTACCCCGCGTCCAGCCAACCAGCGGCACAGCGGGCGCAATAGATTTTGAAACGCGGGTTTAATATCGTAAATACTTGCCATCTTTCTACTCCTTAGTCATAGGACGGGCTGAGGTACGAAGCCCATCAATCGCGAATTAATAACCTATCGCATCAATGTTAAAACGTTTGCCGCACCGATTATTAAAACTCTCTGGGGCTTGCTGAATTAAATCCGCCAACGCCGCATTGGCAGGAATATCTTTCGGCAGATTAATAAACACATCCACCAAGTTGCCGTCTCTATCACAGCCCAGATTCAACCGCTGACTGGCGCGTTTGCCGAACGACTTATCCACAATTTGCAAAAACGCCGCAGTGGATACCGTTTTGCCCGTGTTTTGTTTCATAAAATCCGCGATACCGTTATCGTTAAACTCTTTCACCAAGCGCGTCGCGGTTGCAAAATAACCATCGGCATCCCAATCGGTCTGACACGTTCCGTGTTTATACCATTCATGACGATCCAAACAACTGCCACCCGCCACGCTGGGCATAATCTCACCCAGATTTTTCACCGTCTCCGCTTTCATCGGTACGGGCGCGTAATCACAAAATGACTTAGCGGGTTTTTTATACTGCCCGCACGAACCGTAATTAACACCGCATTCGCGTTTATTCGGCCATAAACCATGCAGCGTAAAATGTGATGCCTGATACACCGTAGCATCAGTAATTTTGCATTCGGGTTTACCACGGTGCGATTCACAAAACGCAGGCTGCCAACTGACCGCTAATTTATAACTGTCTTCTTTATTGGGTAATTGACAACTGGGGTCAGTTGGATAGTTGCGGCGGGCGGCGGCTTCATGAGAAACACAGGCGAGAGCGAATAGACTGGCAATGATAGTCACACGGTTTGTTTGCATTCGTAAATCTCCATTAAACGGCGAATGTTAAGCGTTAGGTTTTATAGCAATGGTAGCTTGCCATTACTACGAGTAAGATACAACTTGGTTTACTTAATGAGTGGAGACGATATGAACAAATTATTTATGGTACTGGTATTGTTATTGGCGGGCTGTACAGGACTGCCTGACAATGTGCGCCCCGTTAATGATTTCAAAGCGGAAAAATATCTGGGCAAATGGTATGAAATTGCGCGACTGGATCAATCCTTTGAGCGCGGCTTGACACACATCACAGCGGAATACAGTTTACGCGATGATGGCGGTTTAAAAGTGTTGAATCGCGGTTATTCAGCCAGCGAAAACAAATGGCAGGAAGCCGAAGGCAAAGCGTATTTTGTCGGCGATCCCTCCCAAGCGCATCTGAAAGTATCCTTCTTCGGGCCTATCTACGGCTCTTATATCGTCTTTGAACTCGACCGTGACAATTATCAATACGCCCTAGTCTCAGGCCCTGATAAATCCTATTTATGGCTATTGGCACGCGAGCCGAAAATCAAAGACGACATAAAAAAGACCCTGATAGCCAAAGCCGCTTCCTTGGGATTTGATACCAGCAAGTTGATTTTTGTCGATCAAAACTAACGTTGTAAGGCGTGATAGTGATACAGCGGCGTTGGCAGTCGATGCGGGCGTGGGCGTGGGTAATAATTGGGATGAGGTGCATTAATGTGCGGAAAATTACACACGAATTTTATTGAATCATTTAAACAATTGAGCGTATGAATTATATGATGCTTATTAACTTAATTGTAGGATGCAATAAAACCAACTAACGAAATGATTTTAAAATCATTTTTAACATTAATCATATTTAGACATCCTAATAGAAACTTAAAGCTATGAGTTACGCTAGAAATTTAATTATTACAGTTCGTGATAGCGACAAGTGGCCGTATTTCGATAGACCTGATTTTTTAGAGGAATTGGATGAAATAGCTAATGAAGCATTGTCGAAGAAAACGGTTGAAGGTTATTTAGCATCATTACTTATCTTTCATCAGCTGAGTGAAGAATGCGTTAGATTGCTTTTGAAGGATGCACAGTTCTTTATTCAATTATCCGTTTTTCCAACTGAAATGTACTTTCCTGAAAAGAAAAATCTCATGTTTGGTCAGTTAATCGAAGAATTGAAATCTACCATTTCCTTCGAAAAGAAGAATGAATTTATTGAAAAATGTATGAGTTTGAATAAAGATAGAATAGATATAGTTCATCGACTCACCAAACGAAATTCTCTAACTGACCTTGAAGATCAACTATTAAAAGTAGAAAAATTGTATGATGAATTATATGTATTGTTCGAGGATATTCACGATTGGTTTCGAGTTTGCTTCAAAGATTTTAAGAAAGATTCCTTTATAGATTATTCGATTGATGAATTTGAGTAACTCGTAAGCCTTGTAGGTCGGAATAAGCCTGTTTGAGCGGGAGCGAAAACAGCGCGTAGCGCGTAGATACTCTCTTAAAACGCAAGTCCGCTATTTGAAAAAGTCACAAAATAGCGTGTGAATTAACTTGGAGGGGCAAAGAATAAAATCTAGCCCCTTCAAAAGTTTTATTTGTTTTTAACATACCATAAATGGCTTGTATTAATTTGCGCATAACGGAACACACGGCTTGTATTTTTTTCAAACCATTGTCGATAATCAAATGCTGGTAATAAGCCTTGATATGGG
>JAURYI010000010.1 GCA_030654015.1 Methylococcales bacterium
AATGATTTCTTTTAAAATCAAGTGCTTATGAAACTTGTGTAGATACCAATGCCTTCAAGGACTGGCAGTCATCAATAGCAAAACAACGCTTAACTGGTTATCACAAACCGCACCGCATCCAGTCTTAATTGCGCGACTTGAATGTTTTCATGCGCTAACAAAGTCATGTCTTTCAGTTGCTCAATTTCTTCGCTTCTTATCGTGGAATTGACTTTTTGCAAGCGCACTAAACGTTTAATTTCTGCCGATAACGATGCCAGCATGGCGGCAGTCGCATCATCAATCAACTGCTGTTTATGCGCGGCGGCTATTTGTTCGGCAGCAACCAACAGTTTAGTAATCGGCTGACGTTGTTTATTTAAAAATGAGATAATTTGTTGTTTATCAAAGGTTTGCCCCGTTTCTTCTAACGCTGAATGCGCAATAGTATCGGTTAAATCCTGCTGTTTCTGGTCGATTAAAATGCGTATCGGCGTGTGCGGTAAAAAGCGTCCGATTTGCAATTCCGCAGGCGCACTGCATTCGACTATAAACAAACATTCCAATAAAAACTGTCCGCCGCGTAATTCAGGGTGTTTAATAACACTGATAGTCGCGTTGCCGGTTTCGCTGGATAACACCATATCCATCGCCGCCGTAACTAAGGGATGCTCCCACGTCAAAAACTGAATTTCTTCTCGCGCCAACGCACAAGCGCGACTAGCAGTAATCGTCATGCCTTCTTCGGGTAATTCAGGAAAATGCGACACGCGCAAATGATCGCTGGGCTTGACGATAAAGCAATCCGCCGAATGAAATTCAGTATCGACACCGTAACATTCAAACAAATCTTCCATATACGGCCATAACGCGCCCTCTTTTTCATACGCGTTAATCTGCTTAATCAGCACCTCGGCTTCTTCTTTGCGACAGGAATTAAGCTCCAATAATTGATCGCGTCCGTTGTGCATTTGCGTTTCCAGCTCAGCACTCAGGTGTTTGGTTTTGGTAACAAAGGCATCAATCGCCGCTTGGTCATCACTGTGCAGTACTGCTGTCAGTTCACCGTTTAACTGGTCTGCCACCTGCGCCGCAGACGAGCTGTTACTGCGGAACGCATTCAAACCTTCGTCATACCAACGGTATAACACCGCTTGCTCGCTGTGTTGCAAGTAAGGAATATGAATTTGAATAATATGTTTTTGACCGATTCTGTCCAAACGCCCGATACGTTGTTGCAATAAATCGGGGTTAGTCGGTAAATCCCACAGTACCAAATGATGCACAAATTGAAAATTACGTCCTTCACTACCGATTTCTGAGCAGATTAAAAGCCGTGCGGTGCTGTCTTGGTCAGCAAAATACGCCGCCGCGCGGTCGCGTTCAATAATGCTCATGCCTTCATGAAATACCGCCGAAGCAATACCCGCACGATTTCTGAGCGTTTGCTCCAAATCAATCGCCGTTTGCGCGTGTTTGCAAATTAACAGAGCTTTTTTACCTGCCAATTTTTTCACTTGTTTCACCAGCCATTTATAACGCGGGTCTTGTTGAAAATCGCCCTCCGCCGCCGCGCCTTCCAAAGCGTAACCATGACGCTCACGCTCTGGAAAACCCTGTACGGTTTGGCGCGAATTTCTAAATAAAATCCGACCTGTACCGTGATGGTCTAGCAGGATAGTAATTAACGCCGAACGCGCTGCCGCTGATTTTTCTGGGTCATGCAGGTTAGCCAATAAACCGCTGACGTTATCATCTTTTAATAACGTACCCAACAACGCAGTCGCCGTGTCATCTAAAGATTCATCGGCAAGCAATAATTTTGCCGCATTCGCTACTGGTTCAAAGGAACGTTCTTCTTCTAAAAACGCCGCAAAGCTGTAAAAACGGTCAGGGTCTAATAAACGCAAACGGGCAAAATGACTTTCTTTGCCCAATTGCTCAGGCGTTGCAGTCAATAGAATCAAGCTGGGCGATGTGTGCGCCAGTTGTTCAACAAACAAATAATCCGCGCTGGGGGCTTGTTCACTCCACGCTAAATGATGCGCTTCATCCACAATCACCATATCCCAATCTACCGCTAAGGCTTGCTGTTGACGGCGAGGATGTTTAGCAAAAAAGCTCTGACTGCATAAAATCAATTGCTCGGTTAGAAACGGATTGTCATTAGCAGACCGCGCGGCATCGTCCTCTTCTTCAATGCCATCATCACCGAATTCTTCCAGACACCGCCCTTCATCAAAAATACTGAACCGCAGATTAAAACGGCGGCGCATTTCCACCAGCCACTGATGCAACAGGCTTTCAGGGACAATAATCAACACCCGCTTGCTTAAACCATTAATCAAACGGTGATGCAGAATCAAGCCCGCTTCAATGGTTTTACCCAAACCCACTTCATCCGCCAGCATAATGCGCGGCGCGGAACGGTTTGCCGATTCATGGGCAATAAATAACTGGTGCGGAATCAGTGATGCACGTCCGCCCAGCAAACCTTTTACGGGTGATTGTTGATGCTGTTGCAGTCTGCGCCATGTTTCATAGCGCAATAAAAACCAGCTGGTAGAATCAATCTGTCCCGTAAACAAGCGGTCTTGCGGCTTATTAAATTGAATATGATGATTGAGTTCAATTTCTTCCAACTCAACACTCTCGCCGAAGGAATCTTTACACAGATAAGTAATCAAGCCGCTATCCTCAACGACTTCCAGCACCTGCATTTTTTCTTCATCAATAGATTCGATAATGTCGCCCACCGCAAATCTGACCCGCGTCAGGGGCGCGTTATCAATTGCGTACAGGCGTTTTTCATTACTGGCTAAAAACAGCACAGTGACACGTTTAAAACTGACCTCCAAAATGAGGCCTAAACCAAGCTCAGACTCGGTATTACTAATCCAGCGTTGACCGGGAATAAATTCTTGCATTGATGGAATTACCATAATTAAATCGAAAATGACCTTATTATAAGCATTCCCGAAAAAAAATTTCGACAATTAACCCGAAACAAGCCGTTCCCCGCGACACGGTGCGGAATCTAGTCGTCAGTCCATTTTATTATGACGGTGCAATAAAGACCTGCGAGGTTTTAAAAACCTCGCAGGTCTGGCAACTTTAGCCGTCATATCTACATTGACGATGTACTGAGTCTTTCAACAAGTAGCCGAATGCTTGTCAATCTATGTCCATAGATTGCACATTC
>JAURYI010000021.1 GCA_030654015.1 Methylococcales bacterium
TGGAGGTCAGGCTTTGCCTGACAGTCAGGCAAAGCCTGACCTCCCGTTTTAAAATTTTTCACAACCAACAGGAGAACCACAATGGCAATCGCCGACATCAAAGCTTTTTCAGAACTAGCCAAAACTGATGCTGAATTAAAAGAAAAATTAGTAGCCTGTATGAAACTAAGAGAAATTCTTAATTTGGCGAAAGAATACGGTTTTGAACTGGACGAAGTTGAACTTTATCCACCTAATGAGCCGCAATTTACCGAAGAGCAATTGTCAGAAAAAATGGCAAAAGCCTTGCTTAGAGTTTAACTGAGCGGCATCTTTCGGGAGTACAAACTCAGGTTTGTACTCCGTTACACTACACGGGAAATTATTATGTCTACCACCGTTTTTTCAGAAATCCTCGAAGGATTGTACGATAACACCATCGTGCCGTATTTAGGTTCTGGTGTCTTGTTCGATGCCAAAAACAAACAAACAGGTGCGGCAATGCCCGCCGATAGCAACAGTTTGATTTTAGCCATGAATAACGGCAACCCGATGGCTCCCAAACTCATGTATGAATTTCCGCGTGCGGCAATGAATCTTGAATTAAAGCGCGGTAGAAATTTTCTTGGTCAGTTTCTCACCAAACTGTATGGTGAAACTGAATGGACACGCGCCGCCGTGCATGACTGGCTTGCCGAATGGAAGCCCGCTTACGTTATCGACATCAACCGTGATGGTCAATTACAAGACAGCTACGCGGATGAAGAACACACGTTAATCGTCGGTGTAGCACGCATAACCGCCAGTAATTTTCGCTTTCAGTGCTACCATTTTGACGGCAGCGACTACTTTCCTGTAACGCACGATCAAGTTGATCCGCAACTGCCCATTTTGTTTAAACCAATGGGTACAGCCAAACCCGAACCCAACTTTATCGCCTCCGATGCGGATTATGTCGATTACATCACTGAACTCATGGGCGGTTTTGCTATTCCCGATTTTCTCAAAGCGTATCGTAAAGATAAACGTTATCTGCTGATTGGTATGCCATTAAACCGCGATTCAGAACGTATGGTAATGAGCGATATTACTTACGATGCCGCGCAACCTAGAGGCTGGGTGTTAAACAAAAATCCTACGCCGAAAGAAATACGCTACTGTAAAAAAGTCGGTCTGGAAATTGTCGATGCCGACGTGCTGGATTTATTAAATGCGGTGGGTTTTGGTGTGGATGCTCGAAAAATGGCGTGAACTCTTTTTTGATCCTGCTTAAGCGAGGAAATGATGATGACTAAAGTAGGTATTTTTTTTGGCACCGATACGGGTAATACGCGGCGCATTGCAAAAGACATTTCCACCGCGTTAGGTTCAACGATTGCCGCCAAACCCGTCAATGTCCGCAACGCTACCGTCAGCGATATGCTGGTGTACGACGTGTTGATTTTAGGTACACCCACTTATGGCGAAGGCGCGTTACCCGGTTTATCCACGGGGAACGCCACGGAAAGTTGGGAGGAATTTTTACCGACACTGGCAGGTCAGGATTTCAGCGGTAAAAAAGTAGCGATTTATGGACTGGGCAATCAAAAAAGTTATCCTGACGAATTTGTCGATGCTATGTTTTATTTATACGAGCAGTTTGAACAATGCAATGCCACACTCATTGGTGAATGGGCGACTGATGGTTATAACTTCAAAGCCTCTAAAGCCGTGGTCAATGACCAGTTTGTCGGGCTGGTGTTAGATCAGGAAAATCAAAAGGACCTGACCGCAGACCGATTGACTACTTGGTTGAATAAGTTGGCGGAGGTGTGGGATGACTAATTCAGGCACGTTAAAAGTCAAAATAGTGATACCCAAGCGGCAACGCTATCCCGCTTGTACACGTCTTGAACTGGATGAAGCGCGGTTTTTAATCCGTGCCATTGAATTTAAAAAGCAGCCGACTTCCGCGATTATCTTCGCCTTTGACGGCGTTGTTTATGCGTATGTAAACCATTGTATGCATATGCACCGCCCGTTAAATTGCGAACAGGATGCGATATTTGATGAAACAGGACAATACTTGCGTTGTTCGATGCACGGATTTATTTTTGATCCCAAAACGGGCGAATGTCAAAGCCCTGTGTGTTTAGGGCAACGCTTGCAATCGCTACGTCTGGAAGAGATTGACGGCATAGTGTATTTTGCTGAAAAACATCTGACCCTGTGCGCTTAACCTAAACGAACCGCACACGCCATCCTTGGCGTATGATGGAAAACCTACAAAATCGCTTCAACGCTCAAATCTTCTACCCAGCAACCTATCGGTTCGCTTAAATTCAATTGTTCATCTTCAAAACGCACCAAAAAAACCGCCCGTTCGGGTTGTTCTTCTATATGCCCTATCATGGTAATCACGCCGCGTGTGCCTGCGGTTGCCAACACTTCACCTTCATTACCCTCTGGTATAGAACCATCATCAATAATGCTATGTGCGGCGTAAACCATATCGCCTATGTCTAAATCAGTTACTTTCATCGTATTTGCTCCAGTTAAATTGTCGTAAAGCCTACAAAACGTTGTTGTTCGTGTGTACATAAAGCTGATTGTCGGTAGTCTGTCGCCCGTTAATGCCTATAAAACAAGGCGTTATTAAACTGGCATACAGGTTGCTATAAGTATTAACAAGAACAATGCCACTCTTCAGGAGAGTTACTAATGATTACCTTAACAGACAAAGCAATCAGCGCAGTCGGTCGCTTTATTGCCAATTCAGAAATGCCCGCAGCGGGTTTGCGTATCGAAGTCACCGACGGTGGCTGCTCAGGTCTGCAATACGGTTTAAAGCTGGAAGCCGTTAAAAGCGAAGACGATACCGTGATTGATTGCGGCACCGTGCAGGTGTTTATTGCGGCAAGCAGTTTGCCCGCCCTTGACGGTATGTCAGTCGATTTTATCGACAGCATCGAAGGCTCAGGCTTTAAATTCACCAATCCAAACGCAATCAAAAGTTGTGCGTGCGGGACATCATTTACCACCAGTGAAAACGGCGGCGACGCTAAAACTTGCACACCACACTAAGAGGAAGCCGTCATGTGGGATTATTCAGATAAAGTTAAAGAACATTTTTTCAACCCGAAAAACGCAGGCGCAGTGGTGGATGCCAATGCCACAGGTGAAGTCGGATCTATCAGTTGTGGAGATGCTCTACGTTTAACGTTAAAAGTTGATGACGAGAGCGAAATTATTTTAGAAGCAGGTTTTCAAACCTTTGGTTGTGGTTCTGCGATTGCCTCTTCTTCGGTATTAACCGAAATCATCAAAGGCATGACCTTGGATGAAGCCTTACAAGTCACCAACCAAGATATAGCCGATCATTTGGAAGGTTTACCGCCCGAAAAAATGCACTGCTCTGTGATGGGACGTGAAGCCCTACAAGCGGCAATTGCCAATTATCGCGGCGAAGAATGGCGCGACGATCACGAAGAAGGCGCGTTAATCTGCAAATGTTTTGCGATTGATGCGGTGATGATTGAAGAAATGGTGTGGGCGAATAAATTGCGCACTGTAGAAGATGTCACCAATTTCACCAAAGCGGGCGGCGGTTGTGCAGCCTGTCATGAAGACATTGAAGCGATTTTAGAAAAAGTGTTGGCTGAAAAAGGCGAGAAATTTGATGCCGCTGCCGCGCCAGTGAAAAAACCAGTGGAAACCGTTGCCGCCGTCAAAACGCCATTAACCTCGGTACAACGCATCAAAAAAATTGAAGAAGTGTTGGAATCGCTCCGCCCTGCCCTCATGGCTGATGGTGGTGATGCCGAGTTGGTGGAAGTCATCGGTAACACTGCTTATGTCAATATGACTGGGGCGTGTAATGGTTGCAGCATGGCGGCAATGACGATTGCAGGGATTCAGCAACGACTCATGGAAGTCATGGGCGAATTTATAAAAGTCGTGCCTGCTTCTGAAATGAAAAAATTGGTCAATATTGAAATGGCGTAATTTCTCGCTAAATAAACCCGTAAGGAATGAGTCATGACTGACATTTACTTAGATAACAACGCCACCACCAAAGTAGACCACGCGGTGGTTGATGCCATGATTCCCTATTTCTTGGAACAATATGGCAATCCGTCTTCGATTCATAAATTTGCCGATGGCGTAGCGCGGGGCATTAAACAAGCGCGTGGGCAAGTGCAAGCCTTAATCGGTTGCGAACATGATTCGGAAATAATTTTCACTTCATGCGGCACAGAATCGAATACTACCGCGATTTTATCCGCCATTAAATGCCAACCGAATCGTAAAGGAATTATTACTACCACCGTTGAGCATCCTGCAATCTTGGGCGTTTGTGAACAACTGGAAAAAGAAGGCTACACCATCCATCGTTTACCCGTGGACAAATGTGGTCGCTTGAATTTAGACAGCTACCAAAAAATGCTCTCGGAAAATGTCGCTTTAGTGACTGTAATGTGGGCGAACAATGAAACAGGCACGATTTTCCCTGTGGTGGAAATGGCAGAAATGGCGAATGCAGCGGGTGTGATGTTTCACACTGATGCGGTACAAGCCGTCGGTAAAATTCCCATGATGTTGGCAGACACCAAAATTGATATGTTGTCGATTTCAGGGCATAAGCTGCACGCGCCCAAAGGTATCGGCGTGTTATATCTGCGGCGTGGTGTACGTTATCGTCCGTTATTGCGCGGTGGTCATCAAGAACGCGGTCGTCGTGCGGGTACTGAAAACACGGCTTCCATCGTTGGTTTGGGCAAAGCCTGTGAATTGGCGTTGCAACACATCGAATATGAAAACACCCAAGTCAAAGCCATGCGCGATAAATTGGAACGCGGCATTATTGAAGCAGTTCCACACAGTTTTGTCACGGGTGATTTAAACAACCGTTTACCGAACACCACTGATATTGCTTTTGAATACATCGAAGGGGAATCCATTTTGATGTTGCTCAATAAAGCAGGCATTGCGGCTTCCAGTGGTTCAGCGTGTACGTCTGGCTCATTAGAACCGTCACACGTTATGCGGGCGATGGATATTCCCTACACCGCCGCGCACGGCACGATACGCTTTTCGTTTTCCCGCTATAACAGCATGGCAGACGTTGATGCCGTATTAAACGTGATGCCCAGTATTGCCGCAACACTTAGGAAATTATCGCCGTATTGGTCAGGTGATGCCCCTGTGGCGAATCCTGACCTAGCGTTTGCACCGACTTATTCTTAATCCTAAACCTGCGAGGTTTTTAAAACCTCGCAGGTTTATACCGCACGGTGATTTATGAAAACCCAAAACCGCCACATTATCATTGACGACACCACCCTACGCGACGGTGAACAATCGGCGGGTGTGGCGTTTACTCTGGAAGAAAAACTCGATATTGCCTCGCAATTGGCGGCGTTGGGTGTGCCTGAATTAGAGTGTGGTATTCCTGCCATGGGCGCGGTGGAGCGTGAAGAAATTCAAGCCATTGCCGCGTTAAAACTGCCCAGTAAGTTGCTGGTGTGGTCAAGAATGCGCCGTGATGACTTGGCGGCGTGTGTTGGACTGAATGTCGATATGATTGATTTGTCGATTTCCGCCTCCGATCAACACATCCAACATAAACTGAAACGCGATAGGCAATGGGTGTTAAACACCATTACCACCTGTGTTCAGGAAGCCCGCGCCTTGGGTTTAACCGTGTGTGTCGGTATGGAAGATGCGTCACGCGCAGACTTGGATTTTATTTTAGCGATTGCCGAAACCGCGCAAGCGGCAGGTGCAAGTCGTATTCGTTACGCTGATACCGTCGGTATCAGTGAACCGTTCGGTGTATTCGCCGCGATACAAACACTCCGCGCCGCGACTGATTTAGATATTGAAATGCACGCCCACGATGATTTAGGGCTGGCAACGGCTAACACCTTAGCCGCCGCTGTCGCAGGGGCAACCCATGTGAATACCACCGTCAACGGATTAGGTGAACGGGCTGGCAATGCCGCATTAGAAGAAGTCGTGGTCGGTTTGACGCAACTTTACAATCTGCAAACGGGGGTGAATTTACACCAGTTCCCTGCCCTATCAGAACAAGTCGCCCGCGCGTCGGGTGATGCGATTGGCAGCCGTAAAAGTTTAATCGGCAAATCCGTGTTCAGTCATGAAGCAGGTATTCATGTCGATGGTTTATTAAAAGACCCCAACAATTATCAAGGTGTAGATCCTGCAATCGTTGGGCGCAGTCATCAATTAGTGCTGGGCAAACATTCGGGTACGCAAGGGGTGATCCATGCCTACCGTCAATTAGGTATTCCCGTTAATCGTAGCCAAGCACAAGCGTTATTAACTCAGGTCAGAGGTTTTGTGAGTGCGACTAAACGCACACCCTTAGCCATAGACTTAAACCGTTTTCACCAAAATCTTGAGGTGTTGTCATGAATGAAGTAAACGATGAAAGTAAAGAACGCGAAGAAGATTCAGTCATTGCTGAACCTAATGATGAAAATCCCGCATCATTTTTTCGTATCCCATCGCGGCCTGGTGTTAACGATGGCTGGAGTTTGAATTAATTACCAGCTTATTTGGAGTTTTAACAATGGTTATGGTCATGCCCAACGATGCCTTATATCAGGTACATACATCACAATCGCTGTTCGCGCAATGGCATGAAGACGTGCATTGTGTGTTTGCGCGTGACCCTGCCGCGCGTAGCGTATTGGAAATTTTACTGACCTATTCTGGGGTTCATGCGGTGCTGCTACATCGGCTGAGTCATCGCTTATGGAAAGCGGATTGGAAACTGACTGCCCGCATACTGTCGGCATTCACTAAATGGATGACCTCTGTTGATATACACCCTGCAGCCATTATCGGACGGCGGTTATTTATCGACCACGCGCTGGGCGTGGTGATTGGTGAAACCGCCGAAATAGGCAACGATGTCACGCTGTATCACGGTGTCACTTTGGGCGGCACAACGTGGCATAAAGTTAAACGCCATCCGACGCTCGGCGATAACGTCTTAGTCGGTGCAGGTGCAAAAGTGTTAGGGCCGATTACCTTGGGCAATAACGTCCGCGTTGGCGCAAATTCCGTGGTGGTGAAAGACGTACCGCCGTGCTGCACCGTAGTCGGTATTCCTGGTCGTATTATTCAAAGCAAAGGCACGCAGATACAACACCCCTCAGGTATCAACTTAAATCATCATGAAATTCCCGATCCTGTCGGTAAAGCCATTGCGTGTTTATTAGAACGCATTGATGAATTAGAAGCTAATCAGGCGGCAAACAAGCATGAAGAATCTTGTGGCACTTGCGATGCAGAAACCCTGTGCGGCAGTAAAACAACCAACACGGCGGCAATATAAATGAGTATGGATTTATTAGATTTTGAAGCGGAAGGTTTGTATTTTGAACAATCCGATGTAGCGGGCGTAAAAGAATTAATTGCCCAAGCCGCTGAAGATTACAGCAACGGTAATGCCGAATTTCCGCTATTACGCGCCTATTTTCTCGCGCCAGAATCGCTGAATGTGTTAGTGGCGTTAAACCGTTTTTATTATTACCAGCACCGCTTGGAAGATGCGTTATCAGCGACTTATAAAGCGTTGGCGGTAATAAGATCCAGTATTGATTTTCCCGAACACTGGCAGGATTTACAGCAACAGCATTTAGACGATACGCCCAATCTGACGCAAGTACGGTTGTATTTATTCACGCTTAAAGCAGTGGGTTTTTTGAATATGCGTTTGCACAGATTAGAACTGAGTGAGCAGATTTTTGAAAAATTAATCAGTCTTGATAGTAAAAACCGTATTGGAGCGCAGGCGTTATTGGATTTGCTGAAAAACAGACAGATTTGATGTCCACGAAAAGCACGAAAGACACGAAACTTTCTCGTTCCCACGCGCCGCGTTGTAGACCGCAGCGCGGTCTGGATGAATTCCCACGCAGCGCATGGGAACTAGGTAAAAAACTTGTAGGTGCGGATTTATCCGCACTGCGCGAATGAATTCGCGCCTACTATGAAAGATTTTAAAAAACCGAGAGTAATACCATGTTAAAAGAAAAAAAAGATTCTATTCTGGCAATAGCCGCAGCGTTACTGTTCGTTGTGCTGGTTGTTTATTTAACGGTGCAGGATTCTTCTGCCATCGGCCCTTTGTAAATACTGGAGAAAACCCATGAGTTTTGAAGACGATTTAGATGATCTGGAATCCGCCGAAGACTTTTTACAATACTTCGCAGTTCCTTACGAACCCAGCGTAGTTCATGTTAATCGTTTGCACATCCTGCAACGCTTCCATGATTATTTGCTGCAAGCCTCTGACACCATGCCAGACGACGAACAGGCAAAACGCGCGGTGTACACCAAACTGCTGGAGCGCGCGTATCAGGATTTTGTCGAATCTGACGCGCAAACTGAAAAAGTATTTAAAGTGTTTAACATGGGCATAGGCGAACCTGAAACCGCTTTTGTGCCTTTAACTGACATCAAGTTATGAAACCCGAACGCTTTGACGAAGGTCGTTTTGAATTTGGCGAAGACGTGCGCGTCACTCGCAATATTCGCAACGACGGCACTTACCCAGGAATGGAAGTCGGTGAGTTATTAATACGCCGTGGCAGTGTCGGCAACGTCGTCGAAGTCGGG
The DNA here is from genome assembly GCA_030654015.1 of Methylococcales bacterium. Classification (GTDB taxonomy): domain Bacteria; phylum Pseudomonadota; class Gammaproteobacteria; order Methylococcales; family Methylomonadaceae; genus UBA4132. Next base: position 8,611 of record JAURYI010000021.1, read on the forward strand.
ACGTTTTTACAAGATCAGGTTATTTTTACCGTGCATTTTCTGCAACACGGGCGCATGGTCGGTTGTCGTTTAGAAGAATTATTGGGGCTGGATGAACCGTGGCAACCGAGTCGTTTTGAATTTCGCGATCAAGTGCGCTGTGCGATTAATCTTGGCGTACAAGGTAACATCTTAGTGCCGCAAGATACCCAAGGCGAGGTCGTCAAAGTCATCCGCGACACCGAACCTGTGTTGTATCACGTTTTATTTAGAGATCGCGTATTTCAAGTGCCAGAACCTGCATTAAATCCAGCTAATCCCGACACTTTTACTGAGCCAGAGTCATGAGTGAACCGTATATTTTGCTCAGAGCCGCCTTAGGGTTGTTTAAAAAAGCACCCACCGAATTGGGCGACGCTGAATTACAACAAGTGCAAAAACAAGCGCGTAACGAATTAGCGATTGAAAACCGCGTGTTAAATGCACCTGAAGCCACAGGCGTGATTATCAGCGAGGAAGAAGTTGCACACGCATACCAAGAAATTCAAGCGCGTTACGATGATGACAGCCATTTTTTAGCCGAGTTGGCGAAAAACGCGCTGGACGAAACCAGCTTACGCAGTGCGTTAGCGCGGCAATGCAAAGTCAATGCGGTATTGGATAGGGTGGGCAGTCGTACACCCAGCATTAATGACGTGGACATAGGCTTGTATTATCACTTACACCCCGAAAAATTCGCCGTTCCCGAACGGCGCAGCGTCAGTCATATTTTTATCAGCATCAACGCCGACTATTCAGAAAATACTCATGAGGCGGCGTTGCAAAGAGCCAATGAACTGCACGCTAAACTGCTTAAAAAACCCTATAAATTTGCCGATTTGGCATTACGGCATTCCGAATGCCCGACTGCGTTACAAGGCGGTGAATTGGGTATCGTACCGCGTGGCACGTTGTATCCTGAACTGGATGCCGTGTTGTTCACCCTGAAAACAGGCGACATCAGCGCGGTCATTGAATCAGAAATTGGTTTACATATTTTGCTTTGTAAACAGATACACAAAGCCGACACTCTGTCACTTGCCAAAGCCACACCTAAAATTCGGGCGTTAATGGAAGAACGCGCCAGACAAAACTGTATCCGCGAGTGGTTAGCGGGTTTGCCTAAAGAATAACATTTACCTCAATAACGGACGGTTCTCATGACGACTAACGATAGCAAACACTGCTCTTTTTGCGGCATCCCCCAATCGGCTAGTGTGCCTTTAATTGCAGGCGCGGAAGGTTATATTTGTGAAGCCTGCGTACTGCTTGCCAGTCAGGTAGTGACCAGTTGGAGCAAGAAAAAAGAACTGGTCGATATGCAGGGCGCGTTGCCTAAACCTGCAAAAATCAAGGCGCATTTGGATCAATACATCATCGGTCAGCATCTGGCGAAAGAAATTCTGTCGGTCGCGGTGTATAACCACTACAAACGCCTGAAACATGAAAGCGGCGATGCAGGTTTAGGCGAATTCGATCATGATATTGAAATCGGTAAATCCAATATTTTATTAATCGGCCCATCGGGAACGGGTAAAACTTTATTGGCCAGTACGCTTGCCAAAGTGGTCGGTGTGCCGTTTGTGGTTGCCGATGCCACGACTTTAACGCAAGCGGGTTATGTCGGCGATGACGTGGAAAATATTTTAGTGCGCTTGCTGGATGTCGCAGAAGGCAATATTTCCAAAGCGGAATGGGGCATCGTTTATCTGGATGAAGTGGATAAAATCGCCCGCAGTCCAGAACAGCAAACAGGCACGCGGGATGTTTCAGGCGAAGGCGTACAACAAGCGTTGTTACGGTTAGTAGAAGGTTCACAAGTCAAAGTATCAGCAAAGGGTGCGCGTAATAAAGACGGCGAAACCATCATGGATACGCGCAATATTTTATTTATCGCAGGCGGCTCTTTTCCGGGGTTAGAAAAATACGTTGAAAAACGCCTAGTGCCGACCAATACCTCCATTGGTTTTCATGCGGAGCGTAGCACGCCTGACAAACCGTCTTTAGAAGCCATGCTCAACGCCACGCAACCCAGCGATTTACGCAAATTCGGCTTGATTCCTGAATTTATCGGACGCTTTCCTATTCTCGCGCCCTTAGAGCCGTTGGACGTAGAGTCGCTGATTCAGATATTAACCGAGCCGAAAAACGCGCTGGTGAAACAATATCAACAACTGTTTGCCTACGATGGCGTGATGCTGAATTTTGACCATGACGCGCTGATAGAAATTGCCCAAAAAGCCATCGAGCGCGAAACAGGAGCGCGCGGTTTACGCAGCATACTGGAACATTTATTACGCAAAACCATGTTTGACATACCGTCGCGTGAGGACATCGAGCAGTGTACGGTGACCGCAGAAACCGTGCGCGGCGGTGATGTGGATTTGCTGTATAAAAACGCTGAAGCGCATAGGCAGCAAGCAGGTGAATAATTTAGCGAGACCTGCGAGGTTTTTAAAACCTCGCAGGTCTTTGTGGTAACGGTAAAAACTTTTATTCCAATGAGACACACCATGACAACCGAAGAAAAAATTAAAAAACAACTCGCTGATAACGCCATTATTCTGTACATGAAAGGCGTACCGACCAATCCTGAATGCGGATTTTCTGCTAAAACCGTCGGACTATTGAATGCTACCAATATTCCATTCGCCTACGTCAACGTATTAGCCGCACCGTTCATCCGCGAAAAATTACCGAAGATTTCCCATTGGCCAACTTTTCCACAATTATTCGTTAATGGTGAATTAGTCGGCGGTTGTGACATTGTGGAAGCGATGTCTAACGATGGCTCGTTATTGACCTTGCTAAAATCGACACAAAAAACTGACGGTTTGACTAATAACGATATTGAGCAATTAGTGAAACAAGGCATAGCGGACAGTCAGGTGTTTATTGAAGGCGCGGGTTGTGATTTCACCGTGACAGTGATTAGCGAACAATTCGCTGACTTGACCGCCGTTAAAAAACAGCAAATGGTCATGGCAACCTTAGCCGATGCCTTAGGCAGTGGTAAACTTCATGCCGTCAGTGTGCAGACTTACACGCCCGACGAATGGCAGGCGCGACCTGTGAATAGTGCGGGTGGTTTGTTGCAAATTGGCGTGTAAACCAAGACCTGCGAGGTTTTTAAAACCTCGCAGGTCTCTGACAAGGAATCACAGATGCTAGAAGAATCCGCCATTGTGGTAAAAATTGAACACGGTACAGTGTGGGTGGTCGGTACCCAAAGCAACGCCTGTGCGGCTTGTGCGCAACAAGCGGGATGCAGATCTACTGCTCTAGCCAGCGTGTTGAAAAAAAAGCCTATACCCGTTGATAATGAACTGATGTTACAGATTGGCGATACGGTTATGGTTGCTGTAGATGAAAGCGTGTTACTACGCGCGGCGTTTCTCATGTACTTGTTACCCTTATGTGCATTATTTATCGGTGCGGGTATTACTGACAGTTTAATCAGCGATACCGCACCTTATGGGGATGTGTGGGTCGCAGTGGGTGCGCTGACAGGTCTTGCGCTGGCATTATTCATCATGCACACCATCCAAAAATACGCCTTTCTCAACTACTACGCCCGCCCTGTGGTCGTTAAAAAATGCTGAATCATGATGAACGTCTGGGCTATTGACAAGGACACACCGCTTAAAGTCCTGCTAATTGAATTAGTTCACCGTTACGGCGAAAACGCCATCATGCTCAACAGCGCGGAACAACATCAACAAGCCATCGAAATATTCACACCTGAGCATCCAAAACTACGCGCCTATATTTACACTTTCGGGCAACAAGCGGGACGTTACGGCATAGATCTCAAATATCCCATCGCCACGCATAATATTGTTGGTGAACATGAAGAGCAGCGTTTGGAACAGATAATCTCTATTCTGGAATCGCATTTGTTTTCTTAGATGTTACGTTTCTAGCAAAAACCCCAACATTTACAAATAGCTGATTGTTCTTGTTGGGCTTCACAAACGCACCCTAACCTACATAGCGACTGCCAGAATAACTGCCCCTGCTTTGAAGATTGCCGTAGCGGCTTGCCCTTCATGCAAACCTAAACTGTCAACACTGTCATTAGTGACAGACACGGCGATTTGGTTACCGCCTGCGGTATCAATATCAATTTCTGAATTGACCGCACCCAGTTTAACTTGAGCCACTGTGCCTTTCAATTGATTACGCGCTGAAAATTTGTAACCGCCAAAATCAGTGACAATAATGATTTGCGGGGCTTTAACTAGGGCGATAACTTCAAGACCTGCTTTAATTGCCAATGTTTCCAGCGATTCTTTAGTAATGGCGGCAACAATGGTTTCACCGCCTTTTAAACTAATATGAACTTCCGCATTCACTGCACCGATAAGGTTGCTTAATTTAATATTGATGTGCCTTTAATCTGCACATAAACCATCATGCCAGTTTGCAAAGCCAACAACTGTGCTGATTTGCGGGTGATATGCGCTAACAGGGTCTGGCTACCCACTTGTAGACGCACCACACTCTGCCCTTCTTCATCGTCGATAATATCGCTGATGGTGGCAGGTAACACATTGAGGATGCTGGTTGCCTTTGAGACTTCAAGGGTAATGCTGACATCACGCGCATAAATTTGAATGCGTAATGCTGTGCCTAGCGCGGCATTAATCGCAGGTAAACTCAGTTCACCGCCTGCAAACGCCACGCGCGTCAGGTGATAAGCGGTTTCATGTTCAATAACCGTCACTTGCCACACACTGGCGGCTTGCCTGTCTTGGGCTTGCGGTAAGTCTATACGGCTGAGCGTTTCGGATAACAAACCCGCCGCTTGTACTTTGCCATCCGCTAACAACACTAAATAATCCGCTAATTGCGCGACTTCTTGCTGTGAATGGGTGACATACAACACGGGGATATTCAGTTCGCCATGTAAACGCGTCAGAAAGGGCAGAATTTCTTGTTTACGCTTGGCATCTAGCGAGGCGAGTGGTTCATCCATCAATAATAGATCAGGATTTAATACTAAGGCGCGGGCAATGGCGACCCGTTGCCGTTCGCCGCCTGACAAGCGTTCTGGTAGCCGTGCCATTAAATGCGCGATACCAAGTAGCTCAATCACTTGCTCAAACTGTGCGGTTTTTGCGTTCTGTCCGATGCGTGTTAAGCCATAACATAAATTATCCAGCACCGTTAAATGAGCGAATAAATTGGCTTCTTGAAATACATAACCCAGTGCGCGTTTATGCGTCGGTAAAAACAGCTTATTATCGCTGTCTTGCCATGTTGTGCCATTGATAGCTAAAAAGCCATGCGGCGCGTGTTGCAAGCCAGCGATGCAGCGTAATAGCGTGGTTTTGCCTGAGCCTGAATGCCCGAATAACACGGTAATACCAGAACTGGGCAAACGCAGGTCAACGTCTAAGGAAAACGCGCCGTAATCGAGTTTAAATTGGGCAATGATTTCAGTCATTTAACTTCCTCAAAAGACCTGCAAGGTTTTTAAAACCTCGCAGATCTACATTGTCATTTTAGCGGCGACACAGGATTGGTTTTAAGTGTGCTGTACATCAGCAATAACACCAAAAACGAAAATACCAATAAGCCACCCGCTAAACCATGCGCTTGGGGGTATTCGGAGGCTTCAACGTAATTATAAATCTGCACGGATACCACGCGGGTTCTTTCAGGAATATTGCCGCCGACCATTAACACCACGCCAAATTCACCGACGGTATGGGTAAAACCTAAAATTGCCGCCGTTAAAAAGCCAGACCGTGATAACGGCATCACCACGGTGAAAAAGGTATCCAATGGACTAGCGCGTAACGTTGCCGCCGCTTCTAACGGTGCATTACCGATAGCGGTGAATGCGGTTTGCAAGGGTTGCACCACAAATGGTAACGAATACAGTACGGAGGCGACCACTAAACCCGCAAAGGTAAACGGCAGTGTTCCCAGCCCTAATTCAGTAGTTAATTTCCCGACTGCACCGTTAGGCCCCATTAATACCAATAAATAAAAACCTAACACGGAAGGCGGCAACACTAAGGGTAATGCTACCAACGCATTGCAAATACTTTTGCCGCGAAACTCCGTACGCGCCAGCCACCAAGCCAAGGGCGTACCCAGCAACAATAAAATGCTGGTGGCAAGGCTGGCGACTTTAAGCGTTAGCCATATAGCAGCCATATCAGCGGCACTTAGCATAAATCACCAGATTTGATAGTGGTACGGAGTCAAAAATACGGAGTCAAAAATCATGATTTTTGATTGCATTGCATCTAATTAGGTAAACCATAACCATATTTACTGATAATGGCTTTTGCTTCAGGCGATTTTAAAAATTGCATCAACGCAATCGCAGCAGGATTAACTTCACCTATTTTCAATAACACCGCTTCTTGACGTAACGGCGTATAAAGATTTTCAGGAATTTGCCACGCTGAACCACTGGTTATCTTTCCGTTATCAATGACTTGTGACAGTGCAACAAAACCCAGTTCAGCATTACCCGTGCTGACAAATTGATAGGTTTGCGCGATATTTTCGCCTTGCACGAACAAGGGAGTTAATTTAGTCAGCAGGTTTTTACTTTTTAAGACCTCCATTGCCGCTGTGCCATAAGGCGCAAGTTTGGGATCAGCGAGTGCAATATGTTTAAAACCGCCTTTGCTGAGAATTTCCCCTTGATCGTCAACTAAGTTAGCCGTTGCCGACCACAACACTAATTTGCCGATAGCGTAAGTAAAATGACTGTCAGCAACCGCAAATCCAGAGTGTTCTAATTTAGCAGGTGCTTTATCGTCAGCCGATAAAAACACTTCAAACGGCGCACCGTTTTCTATTTGGGCAACAAATTTGCCCGATGAACCGAAGGATAGTTTTGCACTATGCCCCGTGGATTTTTCAAACAACTCGGCAACATCAGTCATTGGTTTAGTGAAATTAGCCGCCACCGCGACTATGGTGGTTTCGGCTTTGCTGATGATGCTGATAGTCAGTAATGCGGTGACGGTTAGCAAACGAATGATTTTATTGAACATGGTAACCTCTAAAATAAGTTCTCGTTCCCACGCGCGGCGTGGGAATGCCGTTTCAACGCGCCGCGTTGTAGACCGCAGCGCGGTCTGAATGAATTCCCACGCAGCGCGTGGGAACTAGGAACTCTGTTAAAAACGTAACTGGCTTTGTACATAGAAATAATTAATATCCTGACCATTGGGCGCATTCTGGGCAGTTTTCGCAAACTCGCCTTTAAATAAATGTGTCCAACCTGTTTCCAGATTTAAACTGCTGTTCACATCCCAACGGGTTGATAAATCCAATTGCTGACCGACAAAATCACCGCTATTGCCCGTTTTGTCTTGCAAGTTTGCCGTCGTCCACGCATCTTTACTTTGCGCCAACCAGAAAAACCGATGACTCAGCGTAGTTTGTACATTCGCCAGCGGTGAAAATCCCAGTCGATACGCGGGTGTGTTGATATTGCTCCGCGCAAATGCACCATAAATTCCCGTCGGGCCATATTCAAACCGTCGTGCGCCGTACAACGTATCAAAACGTTGGTCTTTACCATCATTCGGATTTTTGTCACCGCTGGCATAATCATATTCCACGGCAAAACGCGGTTGCCAAGGCATATCAAAGGTATAACCCATATCCAGATGTTGATACCATGCGGTATGCGATAAATTTTTGCCGTTACTTATTATCGTATTGGCACGCACTGTACCGAATTGACCGATGCTTTCTAGGGAAAAATCAAATGCCGCTTTAGCGGGCTTGCTATAAAAACGCAATCCAGGGGTGAAATAACGGCGATTAGTCGTTTGATTTTTAGGCGTATCACCCTCATCAAGATGATATAAATACACTTCGCTGTTGATACCCCAGCCAATGTTAGTCATTTCCAAAAAACCACCCGAAAACCAGGTATGCCCTTGTGGGCGGTCAAATTGGGATTGGTCATCGAGAATGTCGGCACTAGATGTTGGATAGCGATTGACGGGCATGGTCACAAACGCATTGAATTGCCAATGATCATAATCAATGACCCGAAAGCGTAAACCGTCAAAGCTGTTAATAGTATTACGAAACACATTTCTGGCGACCAGACGGCGACTACCCAAATTTAACGATTGTCGTCCTGCAATAATTTCTGTCCCTAAACCGCTAAACAAGGTGTTTTGATCTGCCCACGCTACATAGCCTTGAATCAGGTCGATGCTATCAACATGGGTGTTATTCACACCAGAACCCGAATCTGCACCAAATTGCCGTGCATCCATGAATTCACCGCCAAGACGAAAATGCTTAAAACGCGCTTCCATGAACACATCGGTTTGCAAGGGAATTTGCTGATCGCCGCCTTTCGCGCCTGCTTTATATTGACCATCCATGGTTTCATAACGGGTACGTTGCTCTAATGACACGAACAGCCATTCGGGCAATTTCAGCGCGTCATGCAAATTCCAGACAGGTTTTTCATATTTACTCGACCCTAATAGCGCATCATTCATTTGACTGGAAAAAGCGGCAACAGGTGGTTTGGTGTAAGTTTTCTTTGCTTCTGCCTTCACGATACCGCTCAAAAAACCCGTGGCAAGTATCAAACCGATGGTCGTAAACTGGTTTTGTGCGGTCATTTAATCTCTCAGTCCTGTAAATCTGAGCCATATTACTGTCTTAACGTATTAAATCAACCACCCGATAACGCACGCCTGTTTCAAAAATACGCACCCCGCCACCTTCTGCGACGGTTTGTTGGAGTTTTTCCGCATCAATCACTTCAACGCCTGCCAGATAATCAATGCCAAACTCGGCGAGTTGCGGTAGCCATGGCGTGGTTGGCCCCATTAATACCGTGGTTGCGTGTTGAGAGAGTTCTGCAAGACGCGGAAAGGTTTTATTGATTAATGACGTGGCAGTTAAAAACACCCAATCGGCGTTAGGTAATAAAAATTCACAGGCGGGATCAGGGTAATCCGTTGCATTGGGCTGGCGTTCGATAATCTGTAAATCAATGTGGTCGGCGTAGCGTTCGATGTTGGGATAACGCCCGATGACCACCACTTTTTTTCCGTGCAGTTGGGGGAGAAAATGTTCAAACACCGCGAGATTACCTGAGGGTAAGGTAATACCTGCGGGTAAAGGATGCGCATTTAACGCGGCGTTAATCGCCGCCATACCGACAGCTGCTTGGTGTGCATCCCAGTCATTAATCCACGCGCACAGTTCCCGCAACGGCTTACCGACCAACGTACCCGACCACGGCAAGGTGCGGGTTGGCGATTGCGGACTCATGGCTAAACCGCACTGCCCTGCTTTGCAGACTGTCCACACTAAGCCGATGTTGACCGCTTCAACAAGACTGTCACTATTGGCGTGATCCAGTAATAATTGGTAAACGCGCTGTGGGTTGTTTATGTGCATCGTTTTCTCTGTATTTCTCGTTCCCACGCGCGGCGTGGGAATGCAGTGGCAACGCGCCGCGTTGTAGACCGCAGCGCGGTCTGGATGAATTCCCACGCAGCGCGTGGGAACTAGGTATTACGCATTTTCCACCATCATCGGCAATAATCGGGCTTCTGTCTTGATAACGTCATCTTTACCCCACGCCGTCACCGCTTCAACAAACCAGTCGGCTTTGTGCGGATGCGGTTTAACGACATCATATTCCGCATAAAAACTACCATCGCTGTTAAATTGCAATTGCCCGATTCGCTCAATGCGTGGTTTATTGCGCTTGTTGTACCAGTAGCCCGTCAAATTGGAATTACCCGTATAAGGGTCTTTAATAAGCACGAAACTGGCGGTGTGGTAGTAAGGGTGATCGAGTAACTCATCATCAGCAAACCCCAATTTGGTTATTTCTGCGCGTAGCCGTTCACACAGTTTGACACCGATTGCGCGTTTATCATCAATTTGATTTTGCAGCATAGTTACCAGAGTTCCTTGGGTACAATGAGATTAGTAACGGGTTCACCACCGATAAGATGTTGTTCCACAATGGTTTTTACATCGGCTTTTTTTACTTTGCCGTACAAAATACCTTCGGGATACACCAGTACGCTAGGGCCTGCCATACACGGCCCCATACAGCCCGTATTGGTCAGCGTGATTTTTTCAAACAAATTGCGATTTTGTATTTCATTCATAAATTCATTCAAAATATCCACACTGCCGCTGCTCGCGCATGAGCCACGCGGATGACCTTGCGGACGATTTTGGGTACAGATAAAAACGTGTTTTTCTGGACGTGGCATACATTACTCCTCAAGCGGCTTCTTTATGTTGATGCGTGAAACAGTCTTTCGGACACACGCGTGAACAGGCTTCACAACCGATGCAGTCATTGGCATTTTTAATGTTCATTACCATGCTGTTGTCATCGTCTTCAAAATCGCCGTAATCGTCGTCGAAATCGTCATCCGCCATCAAGTCTTCTTTTTCGACTAAATCGAACACGTCACGCGGACAGACTTTAAAACACCGACCACAGCCGATGCAGGTTTTTTGATTAATATCGGTTACATAAGACGGTGTCCATTCTGCACCGCCAAAAGTAACGCCAGTAATAAATTCCGACATAACTAACCTCCTGCCGCTTTCAGTTTTTGATTTGCCTCATCCCACGTTTTGCACGCGTCGTAAGTGGCTTGTGCGATGCCCATGAGTTTGTCGTAACCGTCTGGCAAGCTGTCTTCGATTAAATCGTGCAGTATCGAGGCTTGTTCATTCGCTAACCGTTTGGTTTTTTTAACTTCTTTTTCCAATGCTTTAATGTCGTCTGACATGATACTGACCTCAATCTGTTGCCGCGTTGTTGTATTTTTCGATGAGTTCGATAGCATTGCTGATGGTTTTATCGCTTTTTTCCGATAAATCTTCAAGACTGGCAAAGCCCCAACGATGCACATCACGCAAAATTTTATCGACCACCACTAATTTGCCGACCATGATTAATGCTCTGCCAAAACCTTCATGAGTCAGATGGACAATCGGTGCCGCCATTAAGCCAGAGCGTTTTTCAATCAGGGAAGCCAGCGAGTTGTAATAGGCTTTGATACGCGCAATGGTTAAACCGTCTGGATCGCCGATAATCGGAATTTCACGTTTGCGTTCTTTGGTCAAGACAATCGGATCAACGACACGCGCACTCGGCCAGCCGTCGTAAGTGTCATAAGTGTCGATGGCGCGTAATTGTTTAATTAAATCCTGCACGATGTCCGAGTCTAAATAGGGATCGTTTTCTTGTACTACGAGGGTTGCTGTTGACATTAGGTTTGCTCCGTTGATAATAATTCGTAGAGACGCGATTTATCGCGTCTTGATGTTGATCGTTTATTAAAGACGCGATAAATCGCGTCTCTACTCATCCCAGCCTTCATCTTCCATAAGAGAAAACTTTTCAGGATCAGGGTTTTTATATTTGTTAATTGCTTTTGCCAACCAGCTGGAAGGCCCTGCGATTAATTCATTCTGTAAATCAACCAGCAAATCAGCAATTTTGCTGCCTTCGTGGACTTTCACGGGTTGTATGCCGTTAGCGATTAATTGATTGATTGCCGATGCACCGATGGCTTGGCAATACACCGCCGCACAGCCTGCTAATAAGTCGATTTTTACCGACAACTTATCTTCATTGCCGTCTTGGGCTAATACGCCAAATTGCGCGGCTTCTAACAATTGGGTTTCGTCCCGATTCACCGCATAAACCGCAAAAGATTTAGCCGAGCCGAAATGTTGATTAACAGTAATCATATCGCTGGTCGCAAACGCGACTTTTAATGCAGTATCCATAAAAGGCTTCTCCTCGGAATGCACAACGTGTAAATGGCGAGTTAATGACATGACGGCGCGACCGTTTCATTCGCGGGTTTTTGCGCGTAACGTGAATGATAAATAGGGATTTCTTCATGCGCGTGATTGATGACCAGATTGGCTAAATCAAACAAAGTTTGCCGTGAACCTGCATACCCAATCCACGTTTTTGCATAGCCGCCGATTACGTCATACAGCGGAAAACCTGCGCGTAAAATCGGCACATTCAAGCGTTCTGCACTGATGACGGCGTGTGAATTACCGATAATCAACTGCACTTTATTGTCTACGCTGAGTTTTTCCATGTCTTCCAAATCGCCGATTTTGATACTGGCAACGGGAATGTGTGACAGTAACGGCACATTGCACGAAGTCACAGCAGTCACTACTTCCGCGCCAGTTTCTTGTAACAAATCGACGAATGCCGCCAATAAGTCGCCATCGGCGGCAAGCGTGACACGCAACTGACCTAACATAAAATGGGTATCCAATAATGCGTCTTGTAATTGAGCGCGTTGCCGTTCCAAACGCTCGGGCACATGATTACCGCTAATCGTCATTAACGCGCTCATCAGGGCATCATTGGCTTTTAAGCCGTATAAATGATTCAGTTGATAGGTGGGTACGCCTGTTTTTTCTTCTAACACTTGCGCAGCGGTGTGTAACGATGCACCGATAACCACGGTGGCTATGGCATCGCCTAAAGTCGCCAGTTCTGATAATGGCGTACCGCCGATAGTCACAGGGCTGAAATCTTCATCGGTTAAACAGCCATCCAAGGAATCCGCCAAATTGGGAATAAATACAGGACGTAAACCGAACTGTTCAAAAATCAGTTGTAAGACTTCTAAATCACCTGAGGTAAGCATATAACTCACTAGGACATTGACTTGGCGTGGTCGTCTGCCGACTTCTGTACCTGCGGTTTTTGCATCGGGAACAAGTGCGCGGATAATTTCTGTCAGGGTTGCCGCATAACCCGTTTCCACACTGCCCGTAAAATCAGGCGTATTAACGGCAACTACGGCAATATCAGCAAATTCTGGATACGCAGCGCGAAACTCGCGGACATTGCGATGTACGTCCGCGCCTTGGGTTTCCGCCAAGCCAGTGGTTAGAATGGTAATTAAATCGGGTTTAGATTTTTCGGCAATCGCGCGTATGCCTTCAACCACGTTTTCATCTGCGCCCAGTACCGAACTGGCTTGATCCATTGCGGTGGATTGCAACGGAATCGGCTCACGAAAATGACGCACAAAAAAGACTTTGGCAAACGCGGTGCAACCTTGTGAACCATGCAGTAACGGCATGGCACGATTAAAGCCGAGTGTGGCTAATGAACCGCCTATCGGTTGGCTGGCCTTAAGTGGATTAACCGATAAGGCTTTGTTGCGTTTGATGACATCAGCCATGACTCACCTCCACTTGTTTCCACGGCGCAGGATCACGCACCAGTTGCCACACAGGACTTTCGATGGTTAATGCCAATTGCCGCACCAGTTCCAGCATTCCCTGATAACCTTCATAACCAAATTCACGCTCTTGGTTAATGTCTAAAAACGGGATTTTGGCTTTTAAGGCGGTGTACATATTGCGACCACCCGCAATTAAAATATCGGCTTTATAATCGGCAACGATTTTTAATAAGGCTTTAGGGCTGCCGTCCTCAATCATTACCGTGTCTTCGCCCATTAATTCACGAATGCGGGCTTTATCTTCTTCGGTAGATTTTTTTGTGCCTGTGGCGACTACCACCATGCCCAAATCTTGCAACGCAGAAATCACTGACCAACTTTTCACGCCACCCGTGAATAGCAATACCCGTTTACCTTTCAAACGTGCTTGCCACGGTTTCAAGGCTGCACGAATTTTTGCTTCTTCGCGGGCAATAATCGCTTCTGCGCGGGCAATCAAATCGTCATCACCAATGGCATTGGCAAAACCGCGTAAGGCTTCGCTGGTATCGGTAATGCCGTAAAAACTGCCTTCAAACCACGGTGTGCCGTAAGTTTTTTGCAATAATCGCGCAACGTTCACCATCGCTTTTGAACACACCATCATATTCACTTCGGCTTTGTGCATGGTTTGCACTTCACGGAATCTGGCATCACCTGACAGCGTACACAACACCCGCAAGCCTAATTCATCCAGCAACGGCAGAACGTGCCAGAATTCCCCTGCAATGTTGTATTCACCAATTAAATTCACATCATGAATTTTAATGTCGAACTCAGGCAACGGATCAGGATCGCGTGTGCCGATGACGTGTTTCACCATAGCATCACCCGCAATGCGATTGCCTAAATTTTTGGTACCGTAAAATCCCGCGCTATCAATTGGCACAACGGGAACGCCCCATTTTTCAGTTGCCGATTTACACACTGCATTTAAATCATCACCGATCAAGGCAGGTACGCAAGTGTTATACACAAACACGGCTGGCGGTGCGTAATCATCCACTGCTTGCTTAATCGCATGAAACAATCGTTTTTCTGAGCGTCCCATAATGATGTCCTGCTCGGTTAAATCGGTGGTCATTCCGTAACGGTATAAATCCGCGCCAGATGAGCGTGTGCCTCGGTTGTCCCACGAACTGCCCGCGCAGGCAATCGGGCCGTGAACAATATGGGCAACATCGGCAATGGGTAAAAGGGCGATTTGTGCGCCATCAAACGCGCAACCACCCGCAGAAGCCCCCGGTTTTGGTTTAGCACAACCCGACTTTTCCTTTTTGTTGTGTTCACAAGCAGGTTCGTCTAACAGCTCGGCAATGTCTTTATTTGATTTCATGATGTTGACCAATAACGTTGTTTATTTTGGACAAGCAACCATTATGCCATTTTGTATCTTATTGAAAGTATTGTAATTTTTCTATTATGGCATTGTCGTAAACCCGACAAAATGCAAGATGTGTTGTTATTGAAAAACGATAAACAGCACAGTCTGAATAGCGCGATATTGGGAAATTTTGTATTTATGTTAATAACGGCATTTTTCTTGCTAATAAAAAACTGTCATATTATTTCGTTATGAGTCGATATATGTATATGATGCTTTCTTAATTGTTAATACAAAGGTATTTATTTATGTTCGAAATCGTTATTGCTCTATTTGTCGCTGCTATCGCTGCGTGGTATATCTGGTCTTCTTTTTTTAAATCTTCTGCTACAGAGCAGTCTGCTTATTTAGCTCAATTAAAAATCCCTGAAGATTCAACGCTCAGACGACATTTCATCACCCATTTAAAAAATGAAATAGAATCTGCAATGTATTTATCCCCCAATGATTCTGTGTTGCAACGTCGTTATAACTCCTTGGTTGCGGTTGAACTGAATCATCGTTCGTGAGCATCAATTAATACAACTGCTCAGATCCATTTAAGCTGAGCTAGCTTGCTAACCCCCATTAATAAAGCGAGGTTAGCAAGCTAATTAACTCCGTACATTTATTAGTCTGGGTATCCATTATCATGACTCAACAAGACAATATCACCCGCCGCTATTCATTACCCATCCACCCTTAAGGCTTTCCGTTCGCTCTGAACTTGTCGAAGCACGAACGGAAAGCCTTAAAAATGTCGTCTTTCCTACACAGTTATTTTGTTTCCCGCCATTCTGTATTCTTTAGCACAGGCTTTTCCCCAACAAATGCGCCTTCTAGCCGCTTTTTAGTTTCTGGCATAACTCCTGCTAGATAATTATTAAAAACAGTGAGGACGCATAACAGTGAGCGAATATCTTTTACTTTTAGTCGGCACGGCTCTGGTCAACAACGTAGTGTTGGTGAAGTTTTTAGGCTTGTGTCCGTTTATGGGCGTATCAAAAAAGCTCGATTCCGCGTTGAGTATGGGCTTAGCGACCACGTTTGTACTGACGCTCGCCGCGATGACCAGCTGGCTGATTGAGCATTTCATCCTTGCGCCGCTGCATATTGAGTTTTTACGCATACTGGCATTTATTTTGGTGATTGCGGCAGTCGTGCAGTTCACCGAAATGGTGGTGCATAAAACCAGTCCTGTGCTGTATCAAATTTTAGGTATTTTTCTGCCATTGATTACCACTAACTGCGCGGTGTTAGGCGTGGCGTTGCTCAATGTGCAGGAAAAATACGGCTTTATGCAGAGTTTAATTTTTGGTTTTGGTTCGGCAGTTGGATTCACTTTGGTGATGGTGTTGTTTGCGGGACTGCGTGAACGCTTGGCGTTGATGGCAGTTCCCGCTCTTTTTGCAGGCACACCGATTGCATTTATTACCGCTGGTATCTTGTCGCTGGCGTTTATGGGTTTCGCTGGGCTTTACACAAAATAATCTGGGAAAACCGCCATGTATGTACTCTACGCCATTATCAGTTTAACGTCTCTTGGGCTAGTGCTGGGCTTGTTGCTGGGCATTGCCGCAAAATATTTGAAGGTTGAAAGCAGTCCGATTGTCGATGAATTAGAAGCGTTATTGCCTAATTCGCAGTGTGGGCAATGTGGCTTTTTAGGTTGTCGTCCTGCGGCTGAAGCTCTCGCCGAAGGCAAAGCCCCGCCTACTTTATGCCCCCCCGGTGGCTCTGCGTTAGTTGAACAAATTGCCGCTTTGTTGGGCGTGGATGTGGATTTAAGCACTGTAGCCGAGCCTGAGTTATTGGTTGCACGGGTCAGTGAAGACACCTGCACGGGTTGCACACGCTGTTTTAAAGTCTGTCCTACCGATGCCATTGTCGGCGCACCCAAACAGATTCATGTGGTGGTTGCGGATGCCTGTATTGCGTGCAAAAAGTGCATTGATGTCTGCCCTACTGAATGCTTACAAATGCACCCTGCGGAAGTTACCTTGCGCAATTGGCGATGGGCAAAACCCAAGCCTGTATTTACAGCGGAGAGCGACGCGCTATGTTAAGAACATTATTTGCCAAACCACGGTTGCGCGGCGGTGTTCATGCCGAAGAGCGCAAATCTGCGACTGAAAATGCGCCTGTCATTACCCGTTTTCCATTGCCGAAAAAGCTCTATATCCCCTTACAGCAACACGTCGGTAAACCTGCCGAGCCGATGATTAAAGTCGGCGATACCGTGTTAAAAGGGCAATTACTAGCTTATAGCCAAGGCATGATTTCTGCGCCTGTTCACGCGCCCAGCTCCGGCTTGATTGTTGATGTCAATGATTACCCCGCGCCGCATCCGTCCGCGTTGCCCATTCGGACTATCGTATTAGAAACTGATGGTAAAGATGAATGGCTTGCTGTTCCTACGGTTGAAGATCCGTTTTTATTACCGCCTGAAGAAATCAGTTTGCGCGTCGGTGCTGCGGGCATTGTCGGCTTGGGTGGAGCGACGTTCCCCACTGCCGTTAAATTAAATATGGGGCGCGAAAATCAGGTGCAAACCCTGATTATCAATGGCGCAGAATGCGAACCGTATTTAACCTGTGACGATAGATTAATGCAGGAACGCGCCGCCGCTATTATTGACGGTGTGCGTTTAATGCTGCACGGCATGGGTACAGCTTCGGCAGTCGTCGCTATTGAAGATAACAAAAACCACGCTTATACCGCCATGTACACCGCTGCGTTACCTTACGCACAGATAAAAGTGATACAAATACCCACCCGTTATCCGATGGGCTGGGACAGGCAATTGATTCGTTATGTGACGGGCAAAGAAATTCCCGTCGGTGCGCGCTCCTCTGAATTGGGCGTGACGATTCACAATGTCGGCACCGCTTACGCCGTGCATAAAGCTATCCGTTACGGTCAACCGCTGGTTAATCGTATTGTAACCGTCTCAGGTGGTGCAGTCGGGCAACCGATGAATGTGGAAGTACCGCTGGGTACACTTATCAGCGAATTATTCAGTTTTTGCCAAGTGAACATGGACAAAACCGCCCGCATTATCATGGGCGGCCCGATGATGGGTGATGCGTTACCGCACAGTACCCTGCCTGTGGTGAAAGGCACGAGCGGCGTGTTGGCTCTCACTCAAGATGAATTACGCGATAAACAGGAACAGCCGTGTATTCGTTGCGCCAGTTGCGTCACCGTGTGTCCTGCGGGTTTGCGTCCTCTGGATATGGCAAACAATATTCGTATTAATCAGCTGGATACCGCCGTCGATTTAGGCTTAAAAGACTGTATCAGTTGCGGCTGTTGTTCGTATATCTGCCCGTCTAATATCCCCTTGGTGCAGTATTTTAAATTCGCCTCGGGCGAAGTCATGGCAAGACAGCAAGCGCAACATAAATCCGAACAAACCAAAAAATTGATGGATGCGCGGAATGCCCGACTGGAAAAAGTCGCTCGTTTACAAGCCGAAGAAGAACGTGAACGCTTAGCGGCTAAAGCGGAACGTGAACGCCGACTTGCCGCCGAAGCAGCAGCAGAAGCAGAAGCCGAGGAAAACGCATGATAACTTACGCTAAAGCCGCCACCAAACTACGCAGTGGCGCACATATCGGCACCAAAACCAGCATCAGTTCCATCATGGGCAAAGTCATGCTGGCGATTACTCCCGCGACAATTTTTGGCTTATTTTGTTTCGGTTGGCCTGCGATTTTTTTATTCATCGTCACGCTATCCTCAGCCCTATTTTTTGAAGCCTGTTGTTTAAAATTAGCAGGTCGCCCTGTTAAAAGTACGCTGTTTGATGGTTCAGCATTATTAACCGCGTGGTTACTGGCAATGACGCTGCCGCCGTTCGCACCGTGGTGGATAGGCGTAGTCGGTTCAGGTTTCGCCATTATATTAGGCAAACAGGTCTATGGCGGCTTGGGGCAGAATTTATTCAATCCCGCGATGTTGGCGAGGGTTGCGTTACTGATTTCCTTCCCGATTGAAATGACCACTTGGGCGAATGTATCACCGTTATTTTTTCCCGGCTCGCCTGACATTATGGAAAGCTGGCGTATCACGTTTTCCAGTATCGTACCCGATGGCATCACAGGTGCGACCACCTTGGGTTATATCAAAACCGAATTTTCACAAAACCGTTTGCTGTCTGACATATTGAAAGATTACTCAGCGGTAGCGAATTTTTTCGGCTGGACACGCGGCAGTTTAGGCGAAACCTCAGGCATATTACTGGCAGGTGGCGGACTGTGGCTGATGCAGCAAAAAATTATTACATGGCATATTCCAGTCTCGTTATTAGGTACGGTATTTATATTGGCGAGCGTGTTTCATGTCATCGACGACAGCCATTATGTCAGCCCGTTTTTACATCTTAATTCAGGTGCGATGTTGTGTGTGGCGTTTTTTATTGCCACTGATTACGTTACTTCACCGAATACACCTGCGGGTCAATTGGTGTTTGGTACAGGCTGTGGGTTATTGATTTTTGTAATTCGGACGTGGGGCGCGTACCCAGAAGGCGCGGGCTTTGCGGTGTTATTAATGAATGCCGCTACGCCGTTGATTGATTACTATATTAAGCCGCGTATTTATGGACGTGATCGTCATGGTAAGCCGTTGGAAATCAATAAATAATTTCGCCGTCAAGACCTGCGAGGTTTTGCAAACCTCGCAGGTCTGAGAACACACAGAGAACGAAAAATGAAACTCACTCCCGCCCACCGTGAAAAAATCGCCGCCCTTCTAGCGTATCTAAACCGCTGGTTAGCTCCCGATCACTTGGCCACGCTCAGACCAAAACTGGCATTTCAAACGGGCATACTGGCAGGATTTTCGCTGATTGCCAGCGTGTTATTAGGGGTTACCAATTGCACCACCCAAGACAGCATCCAGCAACGTCTGGATGAAGATTTAAAAAGCTCACTCGCCGAAGTCGTCCCTGCCAACTTGTACGATAACGATTTGCTACAAGACACTGTCATCATCCCCTCCGCCAAATACAACATCGGCAGCGCACAAACGCTGGTTTATAAAGCCAAAAAAGCGGGTGAAGTCACCGCTGTTGCGTTTAAATTCACCGCGCCAGATGGCTATTCAGGCGCGATTGATATGATTATCGGTATCGACCGCGACGGCAAAATTTTAGGCGTGCGCGTACTCAGTCACAAAGAAACCCCCGGCTTGGGCGATAAAATCGAACTGGCAAAATCACCGTGGATTTTAAGTTTTAACGGCTTCTCGCTGGATAATCTCAGCCCAGAAAAATGGGCAGTCAAAAAAGACGGCGGGCAATTTGACCAATTCGCAGGCGCGACCATTACCCCGCGCAAATCGGTACAAGCGACGCAACGCAGTTTGCAATTATTTCAGGATGAGAAAGACACTTTTCTTAAGTGAATAAAATCACTTTGTCTCACAAACAGGAACGGATTTTGCTTCTTCAACGATATGCACATCATATTTTAGGAGACAGTCCATGTTCTTATCAGAAAACTACCGCAAAATTGCCTTAGAAGGCATTTGGAACAATAACATCGTATTCTCGCAAAATCTGGCTTTATGTCCGTTGCTTGCTGTTACAGGAACGGCAACTAATGGCTTGGGCATGGGCTTAGCGACCTTAGTAGTGATTACCGCGTCTAATGGGCTGATTTCCTTGTGCAGGCATTTGATTCCTGCTGATTGTCGCATTCCTATTTTTGTATTGCTGATTGCTACTTTAGTAACCTTGGTCGATTTTTTAATGAATGCGTGGGCGCATGAGTTGTACAAAGTGCTGGGTTTATTTATTGCTTTGATTGTCACCAATTGCGCGTTATTAGGACGTGCAGAATCGTTTGCTTACAAACAGCCCGTTAAAGAATCATTATGGGATGGTTTTATGATGGGCATGGGGTTTTTGCTGGTGTTGGTGGCGTTAGGCGCGGCGCGGGAAATCAGCGCATCAGGCACATTATTTGCCAATGCGTCGGTATTATTGGGCGAATCGTTTAAGTTCTTGGAAGTCACGATTATTGATGATTATCACGGCTTTTTGCTGATGGCATTACCCCCCGGTGGCTTCATTATGTTGGCGTTTATTATTGTCGGCAAACGCTTGATTGATTCCGCGTTGGCAAATCGTAAAGTACCCGTGCAAACCGTTGTAGCAGTAGTGGAGGAATAACATGAATGTCGGAGTATGTTACGCAGAAGCCGATAGACAAAGTTGGCTACGTTTGGAAGTGCCTCATAACAGTACCATCGAACAGGCGATTGAATTATCGGGCTTATTAACGCGGTATCCAGAAATAGATTTAAGCAAACAAAAAGTCGGTATTTTCGGCAAATTGGCTAAGTTAGATACGGTTGTTCAAGAAGGCGATAGGGTGGAAATTTATCGGCAAATTACCGTTGATCCTACACAGGTAAAACGCCGCCGTTTGTAACATTATTTATTGTGTGTTTTTTGGCACTTTGTCGGGTTTACGACAAAAGTTTTTATCAAAAGGGGGCGTGATTATTCATCACACCCCCTTTTTTTTTAGGCGATTTTCCACGAAAGACACAAAATTTCCGTATCTTTCGTGAAAAATCGCTTTTTTGGCAAGTTATTTGCTTTTTCACAAGTATATTCATTTAATTACTCGGAGAAAGATATGCTACTTGAAGATTACCAAGCCAAAGGCTTATTAACTGTTACCCTCGTCGATGGGCAAACCAGCACGGCGGGCGTTTATGCCTATCGCGGCGATTTAGTGTTAAAAGAAGGCACATACCGCGACGGCTCAACCACCGATCGCAGACCCCCAGAAGCATTGTTTATTCACTCTGCGCTGATTATTGAAAATGACAAAATTGTGTTCATTAACGGCTTATTACCTACCCTCAGTTTATTACCCGTATTTGTTGAAAAATACCAAGCCGATATAGCAGAAAATGCCGTTGCCATCGTCTATGTGGAAAATATCAGTAAGCCATTACAAGTGGTTTTAGAAGGCGTGACTTATAAGTTATTGCCGTTCAAAGAAGGCTTGGTGTGGAATGAATTATTGGAAGAACTGTATATTGAAAAAAGCGAACTAAAAGGGCAATCGGCAGAAGATAAAGTTGCCATTGCTTATGCGGCTGCAAAAACCTACAAATCGAAAGGCGCGGTCGTTTCTCTGGATGAAGCAGATGCTTTCACTTTTGTAGTGGTGAAAGATGCCGCTGTAGGTGCGATTTAATATCTCCTGACCATTCTGTCATGACTGGTGCTTTCGGGCGTTCTACCTTCTCGGCTAGAACGCCATTTTTTTGTTCGGAGAAAACTGATTATGAAATATCAAAATATTAGCGTCACCGCCTGTGACCAACTGATTCAGGAAAATAATCCGCTGATTCTGGATTGCCGCGATGTGAAAAATTATCAGGCGGGGCATTTAAACAACGCGCTGCACGTTCACGAAGGTTTAAAAGAATCGCTCATCAAACGCGGCGATAAACAGCGGTGTTTATTGATTTATTGCTATCACGGTCATGCCAGCCAACACCTTGCGGAATTTTTCAGTGATTTTGGCTTTAAGGATGTTTACAGTTTGGAAGGCGGTTATACCGCATGGCAAGAACAGCAATCAAATCAGTAAAAGCCCTGTGCTATACCCAACAAAACCGAAAATTTTCCCTGTCATCTTTGCGACAATTCAAGCAATTGTTAAAAAAATAATCAAATAAATCAGCTAGATACAATAAATAATCATTATTGGCATGACCTGTGCTTTTACTCAAGTAATGCACACAATCGAGGTTAAAACCATGCAACTACCAGTATTGAACGACGTACCTGAAGCGAAAGGCGGCTGTGCTGCCAGTTCTTGTGGCTCAACAGACAATCAAATGGACAGCTTGCCCGATTCCATTCGGGAAAAGGTACAAAATCACCCCTGTTATTCGGAAGATGCTCACCACTACTTCGCGCGTATGCACGTTGCGGTCGCACCTGCTTGTAACATCCAATGTCACTACTGTAATCGTAAATACGATTGCGCCAATGAATCGCGGCCGGGTGTGGTGTCGGAAGTGTTAACGCCCGATCAAGCGGTTAAGAAAACCATGGCAGTGGCGGCAAATATTCCACAAATGACGGTATTAGGTATCGCAGGCCCCGGCGACCCGTTAGCTAATCCAGAAAAAACCTTTGAAACCTTCAGACGCTTAAGCGAAGAAGCTCCTGATATTAAGTTATGCGTCTCAACCAACGGCTTAGCATTGCCTGACGCAGTGGAAGAGTTATCCAAACACAATATCGACCACGTCACCATCACTATTAACTGCGTAGACCCAGAAATAGGCGCGAAAATTTACCCGTGGATTTTTTGGAACAATCGCCGTATTAAAGGAGTGAAGGGTGCGAAAATTCTGATTGAACAGCAACAAAAAGGGCTGGAAATGCTGATTGCCAAAGGCATTTTAGTCAAGGTGAATTCGGTCATGATTCCTGGTGTGAACGATGAACATTTAGCCGAAGTTAGCCGCGTCGTAAAATCGAAAGGTGCGTTTTTGCACAATGTGATGCCGCTGATTGCCGAAGCCGAACACGGTACATTTTACGGTGTGATGGGGCAACGCGGCCCGACACCAGACGAATTACAAGACCTGCAAGACAGTTGTTCAGGCGATATGAACATGATGCGCCATTGTCGCCAATGCCGCGCCGATGCAGTCGGTATGTTGGGCGAAGACCGAGGCGATGAATTTACGCTCGATAAAATCGAGGACATGGAAATTGATTACGCGGAAGCGATGGAAAAACGCAAATTGATTCATGCCGCTATTCAAGAAGAAATGGACAGTAAACGTTTGGAAAAAGCCCAAAAAGCCGAGCAGCAAAAACAAGCGGAACGGATGACTACCCGTCCTGTGTTAATGGCGGTCGCGACCAGCGGTCAGGGTGTGATTAACGTACATTTTGGTCATGCGAAAGAATTTTTGATTTATGAAGCCTCGCCTGACGGTGTGCGTTTTATCAGTCATCGTAAAGCCGATGCCTATTGCGGTGGTGATATTAGCTGCGGCGAAACCGAATCTACGTTGCAACGTACTATTCGTTCACTAGAAGGCTGTGAAGCGGTGTTGTGTTCTAAAGTCGGTTACGAGCCGTGGGAAATGCTGGAAACGGCTGGCATTATGCCGAACGGTGAACACGCGATGGAAAATATCGAAGAAGCGGTAATGGCAGTTTATAAAGAAATGGCGGCGGCTGGGAAATTGACGGCAGAGAATACCGAACTTAGGGCTAATGCGTAATTCATGACATGACTGTATATATGGCGTGGCACGCCTAAACTGCATTCCCACGCGGCGCGTGGGAACGAGAAAATATCAAACCTGCGAGGTTTTAAAAACCTCGCAGGTTATTACCAAAGGAGTTTTCATCATGGCAGTAAAAATTATCGAATCCTGCGTTAATTGCTTTGCTTGTTTGCCTGTGTGTCCGAGCAATGCAATTTACGAAGCCAAGCCGCATTTTTTAGTCGATGCGAAAAAATGCACTGAATGTGAAGGTGCGTTTGCCGATTTCCAGTGTGCCAGTATCTGCCCGATTGAAGGGGCGATTTTAAATTCGTTTGGTGAAGCCATTAATCCTGCGGGGTCATTAACGGGTATTCCGCCTGAAAAAATGGCGGAAGCCATGGCTGAGTTACAGGCGCACTGACATGGCTACGGTCATTTTTTACGAGAAACCTGAATGCGCCAATAACAAGCGGCAAAAACGTTTGTTAATTGAGGATCTGGAAAGTTGTCCGCGTTCCGCATCGTCCAACGTGTGCAGTCATGACTAAGCCAACGCTATTACAGGACAACGGCACACCGACAGCGGTGGCGTTATCCGAGCGCGTGTATTGGATAGGCGCGTTAGATCCGAATTTACGCACTTTCGACATTATTTTAAAAACCGCGAACGGCACGAGTTACAACGCCTATTTAGTGCGCGGTAGCGAAGGCGTAGCTGTCATTGATACCGTCAAAGAAAGTTTTGCAGGTGATTTTTTTGCCCGTCTGGAATCGGTCGCCCGTTATGACGAAATCAGCGTTATCGTGCTGAATCATTTAGAGCCAGATCACACGGGCGCATTGCCTGAACTGATGCGCCGTGCGCCGCAAGCGCGGTTGTACATCTCACAAAAAGCCCAGTCGATGCTGAAAGCGTTATTGAATCAGGATGAATTTGATTTTACGCCTGTACTGACGGGCGACACGGTCACGCTGGGCGATAGAACCCTCAGTTTTTTACACACGCCGTATTTACATTGGCCCGATACCCAATGTACGCATTTAGTGGAAGAACGGATTTTATTTTCAGGTGATGTCTTCGGCTGTCATTTTTGCGATTCCCGCTTGTTTAATGACGAAGTGGGCGATTTTCGCTTTTCATTTGAATACTACTACGCGCACATCATGCGTCCGTTTAAGACTTATGTGAATACCGCACTGGATTTAATAGAGCCGCTGTTACCGTTTAACCAAATTTTACCCGCGCATGGGCCGTTATTGCACGACCAACCGCAACGCTATGTGCAGCGTTACCGTGAATTATCCCGCTCTGCGTTACAAAGCGAAATCAGCGCGGACGAGAAAACCCTGTTGATTTTTTATATCAGTTCTTACGGCAACACGCGGCGCATGGCAGAAGCTATTTATGAAGGTGCAATGGCGGTTGAACAAGTGCGCGTGTCTTTATACGACTTGGAAGGCGGTGAAATCGCGCCGTTTGTCGATTTGATTGAATGTGCGGATGGGCTGGTATTCGGTACGCCGACGATTAACGGCGATGCCGTGAAACCCATCTGGGATTTATTGTCGTCACTGGCGGTGGTCAGTTTAAAAGGCAAATTAGGCGGCGTATTCGGTTCTTACGGCTGGACGGGCGAAGGCGTGAAAATGGTAGAAGATCGGTTACGCGGTCTTAAATTGCGCGTTCCGATGACAGGAATCCGCGTCAAACTCATTCCGACCGATGAAGAAATGAATCAGTGTCGTGAATTCGGGCATGAACTGGCACAAGAGCTGATGGGTTTAAGACAATCCAAGGTCATTGATATGGCGGATCTTGCTTAACTATTTTTTAACTCAACAAAAGGAAACACATCATGGCAAAAGCATCAATTACCTTTGAAGACATTAATGTCACTGTGTCTGCACCCGCAGGCACACGCATTATTGAAATTTCAGAAAAAGTCGGTTCAGCGATTACTTACGGTTGCCGTGAGGGTGATTGCGGAACTTGTATTATGAAAGTCACCGAAGGCTGGAACAATCTTACCGAGCCTTCGGTGTTAGAAGATAAAATTTTGCGCGAAAACATGGCGGGGAAACACAATCGTTTAGCCTGTCAAGCACAGGTTTTAGGCGGCAAGATATGCGTCAAACCTGTTTAATTAACCTATATCATTAAGGAGTTTTTCATGGCATTAATTACATTTTCCAGCCCCGACTACCGCGACAAAACCGTGTATGCAGTGGCGGGCAGTCACACTGAAACCGTATTGAAAATCGCGCGGGAAAATAAAATCCCCATTGACTTTGAATGCGAAGACGGCGAATGCGGTACTTGTGCCGTACAAGTCAGCAGTGTGGACGATAAACACCAGCGTATGGGCGGGCCTTTAACTGAAAAAGAGAAAAAGGTCTTACAAGAAATCGGCAAACTCACTAAAGACGAAATGGAGCAAATGATTGTCGATGACCTGCCCTCAAAATGGCGTTTAGCGTGCCAAATGATTGTGCGAGACGAAGATATACTCGTCCAATACTAAAAAACACAGACCATGACACTTCAACACGCCGACAGGGAAACTATTTATTCCCAGCTTACACAACACACCATTAGCGACGCTAATCATGAATGGTTAGCGTGTATGGTCGCCAGTTGGTGCGTTGGTAATAGCTTATTGCCTGATTATCTGGGTTTGGAGTGTCATGACTTTGCCGCATTAAAACAACATTATTTTGCCGATTATCCGTTACCTGAACGTGCTCCATCGGGTAAACAACTGGACTTTGAGCGGATGCTGGAACGGCAGGATTTAATTAACTTACTCAAACATTACAGTCGCCCAGAAATCGTTGAAATTGATTGGGTGATTGGTCTGCTGGTTGCTGGTTGTTTAGGCAACGATCATTTATGGCATGACTTAGGGCTATGGTCACGTTCACAACTCACCGCGTTATTACATTACAACTTCCCCGCATTAGCCGCGCGTAACACCCACGATATGAAGTGGAAAAAATTTCTCTATAAACAACTGTGCGAAGAAGAAGGCTTATATTTATGCCGTGCGCCCTCGTGTCAGGTGTGCGTTGATTATGGGCAATGCTACGGTTCTGAAGAAACGATTACTGACACGCATGACAGTGCCGCGCTTATTTGACCAGCAGGAGTAACGATGTATATCTGTGTTTGTAAAGCTGTCACCGATGGACAAATCCGCACTGCTATTGATAATGGTATCTGCACACGCCGCCAACTCGTCCATTGTTTTGGTGTCGGTAAAGATTGCGGCAAATGTAATAAAGAAGTCAGTGAATTACTCAAACAACGCGGTGAACAAAATGCCATTTATTCTGTGGCGTTATCAAACACTTAACAACTGAGGGTGTGTTACAAAAAACAACAGCAAAGTTCTAAAGTTTCACCTGATATTTGCTATCTGTCCATTTTGACTTTAATCCCACTAATGAATAGCCAATTGATTTTTGACTAAAAGCTTGTTAACTTGCTGATTAAATCTCCTTTCAGGATTTAGTCGGTGTCATCTATCCCCAGAATAATTATTTTCTGTCAACCTCAGCACAATATCGTTTGCGCTAACGTGCCTGCAAAAAACCTGTCTGCCCGATAAGTGGTTAAACATAAATTTTTCTGCGTACGTTGGAATCCAAACTCAT
Organism: Methylococcales bacterium; assembly: GCA_030654015.1. Classification (GTDB taxonomy): domain Bacteria; phylum Pseudomonadota; class Gammaproteobacteria; order Methylococcales; family Methylomonadaceae; genus UBA4132. Next base: position 36,169 of record JAURYI010000021.1, read on the forward strand.
GAGTTTGGACTCCAGCTTGGCACACAATACCGAAGAACTTTTGTTGTGTTACTTATAACCTTTTGTGCCAATGAGTCAGATTACAATGAACCCAAACTTGACCTTGATTAAAGCACTTTGTGAAGCAGAGGCTTATGATCATAACGTTGCTGCTGTTCGCCTCATTGAAACACATATTTCTTGGGTGTTATTGACTGGAGAATATGCCTATAAAATCAAAAAACCCGTCAATTTCGGGTTTCTGGATTTTTCCACGCTGGAAAAACGGCGTTTTTTTTGTCAGGAAGAATTACGATTAAATCAACGCTTGGTCGCCGAATGGTATCTTGATGTTGTTCCGATAACGGGACAAGCTGAGCATCCTAAAATGGACGGCACAGGTGAAGCTATTGAATATGCCGTTAAAATGCGTCAGTTTCCTTCCATACAAACGTTAAAAGAAAGTCAGCTAAGTGTTGATAAAATTGATCAGATTGCCAGTATTGTTGCCGATTTTCACCAGTCTATTGACATAGCCGATATACAGTCGATTTATGGTGACAGCCACGACATTCATCATTGGTTCGATGAGAATTTTTGCCATATCAGACCTTTGCTGGACAATTCCTCTCAGTTACTGCAACTTGATGTTATCGAGGCTTGGGGACATCAGGAATGGACTGGCAAGTCACCCGTCATGCAGCAGCGTAAACAGCAGGGTTATGTGCGTGAATGTCACGGAGATTTACATTCAGGTAACATGACGCTGGTCAACGGCAAAGTCATTCTGTTCGACTGCATCGAGTTTAATCCGCTATTGCGCTGGATTGATGTCATCAGCGACGTGGCTTTTTTAGTGATGGATTTGTTACATTTGGGCTATCACGATTATGCCTACCGTTTTCTCAATCGCTATCTTCAAGCCACTGGCGATTATCAGGGACTCGCCTTATTACGTTATTATCTGGTTTATCGTGCCTTGGTACGCGCCAAAGTGGCTTTATTGCGGCTGAATCAAAACCCTGACGCGGCTGTTTGTACAGAGGCTCGCTCTGAATATGCGGCTTTTGCCGATTTAGCCGAACGATTTACCCAAAACAATGAAACGGTGCTGATGATTACGCACGGTTTTTCAGGGGCTGGAAAATCGACCCTTTCCGAGCAACTGGCTGAAAAAATCGGCGCGTTACAAATACGCTCGGATATAGAGCGTAAACGGTTATATGGCTATCGACCTCAGGCAACCACTGATGGCAGTATTTATAAGCAGGAAGCTGGCAAAAAGACTTACCAGCATCTGGCTGAACTGGCTAAAACAATACTTGAAGCGGGTTTTTCTGCGATTATTGATGCGACATTTCTTAAAGCCGAACACCGAAATCTGTTTCGACAACTTGCTGGCGAACGCGGTATAAAATTTTTTATCCTTGATTTTCAAGCATCGGATGAAACATTATGCCGCCGTATCAGGCAACGGCGAGATGACGCTTCGGAAGCCACCCTTGATGTGCTGCGCCAACAGCAACAATCGGCGGAGCTTCTGGGGAGAGAGGAACAAAATCAGGTGATAATCATTGATACCGAGATCGATACTGCACTGGCATCATTGTTCCAATCAATAGAAAAACAGTCGCTTTGCGTGAGTTGAGTTAAAAATGGTCTAAAATATCCATAACGAATACCTGAATTTTTTAACTGACTGAAGTAAATAGCAACATGATGAAATATAACAAATTACTGGGTTTGGTTGCGTTATTTACACTGGTTTCGGGTTGCTCGTTTTTTGAGGAAGAATCAACCTCCATTCATCTTTCCAGTGATGGCAAGATGATTTACTCACCGGTTGAAAACAATCAATCTGAAGATCCCGAAGATGTGGACGAACCGCCAGAGATTGAAATATCAAACCCTATGAAAGTTCGTGAAATGTCGGCTTCTGAAATGCAGCTTCCAGAAATGTCGCCTCCTGAAATGCAATTGCCTGAAATGCGACTTCGTGATGATTAGGTGCAGTTACCTGCCCATCAAATCTGCTTCATGGTAATGCCTAAAGTCTGAATACGATAGGCGATTTGTCGTGGAGTCATGTTTAATATCCGTGCGGCTTTTGCCTGTACCCAGCCGCTTTGCTCCAGTGCGGCAATGACCCGTTCGCGGTCATCCATGTTGTCATCATTAAAATCAACGGTGCGATTGACGGGCGGTTTTTGACTGATTCCGCTGCCGATGTCATCTTCCAAGCCTGTACAGACCATCACATCTCTATCAATAATGCCGTTGGTACTCATAATGGCGGCGCGTTCTAAGCGGTTGGCTAATTCGCGGACATTACCCGGCCAGTTATGTTTCATTAATAAACGAATCGCGCTTTCCTTGATTTCTAAGGGGCGGTCGCTTTGTTGTTGGGAAATTCTGTCCAGTAAAAATTCGGCTAATTGCGGAATGTCTTCGGTGCGTTCGCGTAACGAGGGCATGAGAATCGGCATGACATTGAGCCGATAATATAAATCTTCGCGGAAATTGCCTTCGGTGACCTGCTCTTCAAGATTGCGATTGGTGGCGGCAATAATGCGCACATTGACGTGTAAAGTTTGCGTGCCGCCGACCCGTTCAAATTCGCCTTCTTGTAATACTCGTAGTAATTTGGCTTGAAAAGAGGCTGATATTTCACCGATTTCATCAAGAAATAATGTACCGTTATTCGCCAGTTCAAAACGTCCTTTACGCAATCCGACCGCACCGCTGAACGCGCCTTTTTCATGCCCGAACAGTTCAGATTCCAATAAAGTGTCTGGCAATGCGGCACAATTGAGTTTTAAAAACGGCCCGCCTGAACACCCTGAATTGAAGTGAATGGCATTAGCAACCACTTCTTTTCCTGTCCCCGATTCACCGCGTATCAATACGGTGGTGTTCCATTTTGCCACCTGACGGATGACATCAAACACTTTAATCATCGGTGCAGAATGCCCGATGATATTTTCAAAACCGTAGTTTTTAATTAATGTCTGTTTGAGATGATCGCGTTCGTTGAGTAAATCACGTTGTTTGCGTTCGATACTGCGTAGCATTTTGACGCTTTGGGCAATAAGATTGGCGACCATTTCCATAAATCGCGCCCGTTCGCCTAAAAAGCTATCGCTGTCAGGTTGCGCGGCAAGTACACCAACCAAATCGCTTTTTTCCATAAAAATGGGCGATCCGATAAACGGTAATTCAGGATCATACAACCCTAAACGTCCTAAAAAACGCGGTTCATTGATGACTTTATCCACCACAATGGTGCTGCCTGCATCCAAAATCGTGCCGATAAGTCCTTCACCTGCATGATAACGCACGGCTTGAATGGGTACGCCTGAGCCATTGGTATGTACCGCACAGACTATCATGCTGTCATCATCGATTTCGCGCAGCGTTATCATGCCTGAGCGCATACCTGCTTTTTTATGCAGTATTTCCAGTACACCTTGCAGTTTTGCCTGTAGCTCATGCGCACTATTCAGCACCTGACTAATAAGATACAGGGTGTCAAGTTCGACTTCTATCAGTTGTAAGCGTTCAGTCATGACTCACCTCCCGCCGTGAATTTTTGTGCAGCGGAAAACTGAGTTGAAAGCAGCAACCTTGTTCGACTTCACGGTCAATGTCGATTAAGCCATGATGCTGATTGACAATTTCTTTAGCGATAACCAGACCCATACCTGCGGTATTGCTGCCTTTATTGGTGGTATAAAACGGCTCAAATATTTTTGAATGTTTATCAGCGGGAATGCCGTTACCACTGTCGGCAATGCGCACATACAATAAGTCGGCTTCGGTTTGCGTACAAATACTGAGCTGTTTATCTGGATTATCTGCCTGAATTATCGCGGCAATGGCGTTATCAATCAGTTGCTTAAATAAAATGCGCAAACGATTTTCTGAACCCAGAATGTTAGGTAAATCGGCTAACGGTCGCCATTGCACTTCAATGTTATGTGTCAGCAAACTTTGCGCTTCCAATAGCAACACTTCATGCAGAATTTGATTGAGATTAACGGGCATTTCCGCGCTGTGATAAATTTCAGGAACACAATCCTGCATTTTTGCTACGGCGTTTTTGCCTGATTTTTGAATTTGTTGCAGAATGTTAATCAGGTGGGTATTTTTTTCATCCCGTTTGTGAAGCAGAATTTGTTCCGCTGCACTGATTTGATTCATCGGCATTTGAATTTGATGAATCGCGCCTAATAAGGTTTCTCGAATACTGCGTACCCGTTCATCTTCTGCCATCAGCGTTTTCAGGGTTTGTATATGTAATGCTTCGATATGCTGACGTTGTTTGGTAATATCGGTCAGCGTCAAAATCAGGTATTTTTTTTGATTATCAGCAAAAAAAGCATCGGCACTGATTTCGTTTTCAATAAACCAATTACCCGCACAGGAAAACCAGCGCACGCCATGCCCGCCTTTGGTTTCCACTCTGAACTCCCGATTGGTAAAGCCTTGGTTATGGTCTTGTAAATCCATCCAAACCTCTTCCATTTCATCGCGTAACAAGCGCAGAAAAAAATGAGCCGGTTCGCTTTTGTCTAAATCGCTGACCAAGGCTTTATACAGCTGATTATCTAAAATCACGCGGTCGTTATCATCAAGCACTACCATGGCAATCGGTGACGAATTAATCACCGATTCGATTAATAATTTCTGATTAATGACTTTCTTTTCCGCCTCATGAGACGCGGTTATATCACGGTGCATACCAATGTAATGGGTAATCGCACCTAAAGCATTGACAATCGGCGCGATGGTCAAATCCGCCAAATAACGTTGTCCTGATTTATGCCGATTGACCAACTGCCCCTGCCAGCTTTTTTTACTGCTGATGGTACGCCACAGATTGTGATACATCTGTCTGGGCGTGGTTTTATCGGATAGCAAAGATTCATTTTCCCCCAACACATCGGCGGGCTTGTAACCTGTGACACGGCAAAATTCCTCATTCACATACAGAATTTTGGCTTTTTTATCGGTGATAGAAATCGCTATCGGAGCTTGTTCGACCGTTTCGACAAACAAACGCAACGTTTCCTGTTCGGCATCACTATCGCTCAGTGAGTCAGTTAGCGTGAGGTTTCGAATAGTATGGTTTTTTAAATACTGAAGGGCTGATTTATTCATGGCAGTAAAAGGCGACAAGTCAATATAGAGTTATTAAAGCAAAAATAACGCCAAAAATTGCAGGGGTATTGCAGCTGCTGTTCTTACGCGCTGAGACAGGAACGCCGCTGGTGAACAGCAGCGCGACACAACGCTAGTACATGAATGGATTGATAGTAATGTCGGGTTTGCAACAATTCACCATAATGTCATTGTCCGATTCATTACGGTGCATAGGTGTTTTTTTGGTGCGTTTTTGGGGTTTGACACAGCATTTGGAATGGTAGTGTATTAAACCTGTTGCTACGCTGGCAGTCATACCTAGAAGTAAAAACAGCAGGTTTAATACACTGTCAATTTCCGCGCCAGAAATACAAGCAGGATGTCATCCTGCTTTTGCTTAAATTTGGAGAACGTATTTACGAGCGGCTATTTACATAATCAAGCACCTTTAAGCGCAGCGGATGTTCAGGCTCTTTTGGAAATTTACGCGCAAAAAACTTGCCCGACAATGTGAGTTGCTCTATATCGTCAGTTGTCTTGACATCCTCCCCCAGCTAAAGCAGGGGGATTCCTACTGCTAGACGCTTATGCCCAAGCGCGAGAATATTCTTAGCCGCATTAATATCTCTATCATGCGTCGTGCCACACTCGGCACAAGTCCATTCTCTTATTCGCAAACCTGTTCTACCTTTCGGACTATTTGCGGATATTAGCCCGCAACACGAACAAGTTTGGGTAGTGTAGCTTTCGTTGACTTCTAAAAACACGCCTTGCGTCGCTATCGACTTGTATTCAAGTTGTGTTTTCAGCATGAACCAACCTGCATCCAAAACGGATTTAGCCATCTTGGTTTTTGCTAGTTTCTGACTGCTGACGTTGCCAACGATGATTAAACTGTTTTCTTTTACTATCTTGTTGGTGAATTTATGGATTGCATCCTTGCGGGTGTTCTTTATTTTGGCGTGAATGGCTTTAACGCGGTCTTTGTCTTTAGCGCGTTGCGCTTTACCCAGTTTTTGTTCTAAATTTCGGTAGCAATCCTGTCTTGCTAAGCTGTCGCCGTTGGAACAGGTAGCCGTGGTTTTCAGCCCTAGATCAATACCTACTTGACCACCTGCGGCTTGTCTAAGAATGGGCTTCGATTTCACGGTGGTGTTGAAGTACCAACGACCGCGTGAATCTTCGCTAAAGCAACCTGTGCCTAATTCAAATTGGCTAAGCCCGTAAGAATCGTAGACTTTAAAAAACTTACCGCAAAACCGAACACAACCATTCACCCATTTAACGCCAGCGGCTTTGAATGGAATCCATCCAAGGGCTTTTTTAGCACCGCCTGAACACCGCCAATTCAACTTGTTTTTCTTGAACTGTTTTCGTGATTTTGCGTGTTGTGCAATGGTGGATTGAACGGTAGCCGCGCCAATACTCATGTTGCGCTCGGCGCGAATACCTTTTAACGAGTTGTTTAAATCAAATTCCGATGTGCCACAATTCATGAAACCCACTTCTGGAATACCCACCCACGAAAATTCAGCGGATTCCGCGTTAGCCGCATTCCACACTTGATTAACTTCAAAAGCCCATTGACGCAATTGTTTTGCGTGCTTGTCGCGGACTCTGACTGATAGGGTTTTGATTATTGGTTTCATGGATGCTATCCTATCATTTTTTAATCTGGTCTATCAAGGATTTTATGGAAATAAGAACAGGTAGGCATTGTGTTTTCATGATGCACGTTCATTTGGTCTTCGTGACTAAATATCGCCGTGGTGTATTCACCAAAGAAATACTAGATGATTTGCACGGTATCTTTGCCAAGGTGTGTTCTGACTTCGAGGCTGAACTCGTTGAGTTCGATGGTGAAGACGACCATGTTCATCTGCTGGTGAATTACCCGCCTAAAGTGGCAGTATCAAAACTGGTCAATAGCTTGAAAGGTGTTTCTAGCCTTTTGATTCGGAAGAAAGGCTACCCCAGTATTCAGAAAAAACTATGGGGCAAGGCGTTATGGTCTCCTAGTTACTTTGCGGGTAGTTGTGGTGGTGCGCCCATTGATATTATTCGCAAATATATCGAACAACAACAAACGCCTAACTAATGCCAAAGGCGGCTATCGCCGCCGCGCTATCCATCCCCGCCCTAAAGAGGCGGGGTTTTTCGCGCATCTGGATAAA
>JAURYI010000028.1 GCA_030654015.1 Methylococcales bacterium
ACTCCCACCATTCTGTAAAAATCCTTAACTGTGTGCAAGAAGACGTTGGAACGATAAACGACTGGCAGTCTTTATATTATAAAGCCTCGCCCAATAATCGCCCCAATTCACTGTGATGCAATACTTTACTGAACGGGATTAACGCCGCTTCTTTGCCGTGCGTGAACACTAATACGGGGGTGCTGGTGTGTGTGCCTGTTGCCCACACTACTTGTTGTTGTGCGGAAACGACTTGGGCTAACAGGTTTTGCCGATTATCTTTTTGATAGGGATAAAACGCGCTGTTCATCGGCATTTTCGGTACTTGTTTTTCACCCAGCGTGCTGTGGTTGGCTTGATAAAAGGGATTGGCTTCGGTGGTCAATACGGTTTTCGCCTGTTCTACAGTAATTTTAAACTCAGTGGCTTTATTGACCAGCTCAACCAGTTTTTCAGGAGTGCGTTCGGCAACGGGCAAGGCATCGAATTGTTTAAAAATCGCTTCGTAGCTTTGTTGCTGGGCATACAGCCTGTCTAAAACTTCTGGGTTACCGAAATTGTAATCAGGTTTAAACTGCTTCTTACCGAACGCCTCACCCGCTAACGGACGCGGCTTCGGCACATTAGACGCGGAATAACTAAAACCAAAACCGCCTGTTTCGTGGTCGGCAGTCACGACAATTAATGTATCAGGATGACTATCCGCCCAATCCAGCACCGCATTCAGCGTGTCATTGAATTTCAGCATTTCATGCAGCATTCGCCCTGTGTCATTACGGTGCGCCGCCATGTCAATCTGTCCGCCTTCCACCATTAAAAAGAAGCCTTCTGGACGTTTGGCTAAAATAGTCAACGCCTGTTCGGTCATTTCTTTTAAGGTCGGCTGAGTGCGCTGGGCATCATCACGGTGTTTATTTTCGGTGATGCCGTCTGCCATTAATGAATCGGCAAATAAACCCAAGGTTTTGCCCGTCGCTTGTTGCAGCTGGGCTTTATTAAACACCAGTTGATAGCCTTGTTGCGTGGCGATAGTCAGTAAATTTTTATTATCTTTACGCGCTGAACTGACGTGAAAACCCGCGCCGACCTGAGCTTTAATCTGCTGATGCAGTGCTGATTTTTCGTCTTTTGCCGCTTCGGGTAAAAAATGACTCAAGCCGCCAGAAAACATCACGTCCGCATGGGTGCTTAATAAATCTTCGGCAATGTCGGCTTCCATACTGCGGTGTGCTTCATGCGCGGCAAAGGCGGCGGGGGTGGCATGAGTGATACGGGTATCTGAGACCAAACCTGTGGCTTTGCCCAGTTGTTTGGCTTTATCAATCAGTGTGGCTTGGCGATTGCCGTCTTTATCCACGCCTATCATTTCCGACCCCGCCATTTTGCCTGTGGCGATTTGCGTGGCGGAAGCCGCCGAATCCACTACCAGCGCGGCATCAGGATGGGTCATCGACAAGCCCAAACGCCCGTCATTCAGAATACGGTCAAAGGCGGTGCGGTGCGTGGTTAATACGCCGTGCGGGGCTTGCCGTGAGTATGACAACAACAAACCCACTTGCTGCGGCCCCATGCCATCACCAATCAGCAAAATAATATTTTTAACTTTGCTTGTTTGTTGCGGCGGGCTTACGGGTAAAGTGCTGCAACTGGCGAGTGTTACCACCAGACCAGCGGTTATACATATTTTGTGCCAAACGTGTGTCGGTATCATCTGCCATATCCTGAGTGCTTAAAAGGGTTTGCATTATTTAATTTAACTTAACGCATTGTTTTATATAAAATAAAACAAAAATAATTGCACATTCGGCGCGATTAAGTCATGAGGAAATGTTAGAAAAACGCATTTTTTCAAACAATATCATGCTAATCTTTACCATATTATTATTTTGACGAGTAAACCGATGAATTATATTGAAGAAAAACGCGATTCCATACGACTGGATGTCCGATGTACCATTTATTGTAAGTCATTAGGCACTCAAGAATCGTATAAAGCATTATGTATGACCTTAAGCGGTTCGGGTATTTCTTTTACCTGCCATCAGCCGTTTGACATTGGCACAAACGTAGAAGTGACTATTCTGCCAGAAACAACTTTAGTAACACCTCTGGACTTTTTTATTACCATTGTCCGCTGCCAGCCGACTGACGACGGTGAGTTTGACATCGGCGCGCGAATTATATTGCATCACCCGACAAAAAAAACTGCGCCGCTATCGTGATTTATTGATGCGTTGATAAACAAAATATCTGATTATTTCCAGCAATAACCAGCCAGTCACCAGCGGCCCGACAATGGCATCATAACTGCCGACCAGATAGATATAATCCGACCATATATTGGTATCAAATAAACTTTTACTCATTTTAATTTGCCACACCCAACTGGCATGACAACCGATACACACACCTAAACTGGTTTTTACCTGCGTTCTGACAATCCCCAGAAAAATACCTACCATCATCAACGAAATAAAAGATGAAAACATCATCGGATTAAATACATTGAGAAACGCACCTTTCAACAACTTAAAACCCGTGAAAAAATGCACATCTTGCGCGGCGATAACGACATTGTTATCCATGAAATGCAGGGCTGCGTAATAAATTGCACTGATTACAATCGCTAACGCCACGGGAATTTTCCGACTCAAGCCCGTCAGGAGTATGCCGCGAAATAATGGCTCTTCAATCAATGAAATAAGTAATGCCAGAAATAAGGTATAGCCCAGTTTTGCCAACACTAAACCCAATGTCCACACTTTGGTGGCATCAAACACATTAATTTTCAGCACATATAAAACGATAAAAATCGGCAGCAAGGTCAATAAACCCAAACCCAAGCCTTGTAATAATTGCTTGAAAAACACAGGTCGCGCGGCAAAGCCTAACTGCTCTTTGTCCATGTTCAGTAATTTCATCGCAGGAAAAATACTCAGAATCAACAATAACTGCGTCGATTTGCTGATCATTTTTTGAAACGGGATGACATCACCCACACCTTTCATGATAAAAAACGCCAACACACAGGACACGGCAATCGCCGCGCCCAACACCAGCAACGGCACAAGCGCGTAAAAAATACAACGCACACTGTATAACGCCAAGCGCGTAAAACTAGCCATTACCAAAATCACCCCACAGCATCTGCACCGCCGCTAATGCCGCTAATGACGCGGTTTCGGTGCGTAAAATACGACTGCCTAAGCGCACAGGAATAAAGCCCGCCGTTATTGCCAACTCGCGCTCACTGTTGGCAAAACCACCTTCTGGGCCTGCCAATAACGTGACCTGCATATCAACAGGTTTTAACGCCGCCAACGTGGTGTCGGCATAGGGATCAAGAAACACTTTTAAACCCTGCTGATTATTCAGCCAGTCGGATAATTGGGTTATTTCCGTAAAATCGGGTGGCAAGGTTCGACCGCTTTGTTCAGACGCGTGCTGGGCGATTTTTTGCCAATGCGTCAAACGTTGAGATTTTTTGTCGTCTTTAAACTGCACCACACAGCGTTCCGTTAATAACGGCGTAATACGATTTACGCCCAGTTCCACCGATTTCTGCACCGAAAAATCCATTCTATCGCCGCGTGAAATGCCCAAACCCAGCGTGATGTGCAGCGGCGATTCCACGCTACGGTCATGCCATTGCTCTGGCACAATACTCACAGTTTTGCGGCTCACTTCCAGCACAATGCTCAGGTATTCGCCACCCTGCCCATTGAATAAAATAATTTTCGCGTCTTTTTTCAGGCGCAACACGCTACGCACATAATGCGCATTGTCATCATCGAGTTCGATGGTTTGATTAACGGTCAGGGAAATGGGGGTGTAGAGTCTGGAGATTCGCATGATTATCCTTGAGTATGAGTGATGACTAATCTAACCATTTTTCATACAACTTAAGAATTCTAGGATAACGTGTACCTGCGACAAATTTATCTGGATATTCTCTGATGGTAGAAATGATATATTCCCGATAGCTTATTTTCATTTCAGTTTCAGGAAATTGACCGTTCAAAATCGCGGATGCCAGACGCTCTACCGAATTAAGATAACGCTCTTTCGCTTCTTGGTAGCTCGCTTCATATTTTGCAGGATCAACAATTAATTTCTGCGCCATATCGCTGAAATATTGACGGCGCATATTCATATCCTGCTCAAAGGGTAATAAAACATTCCATTTCGCGCTTTCAAGCTGCTGTTCAATTTTACGCAATGTCCGAAAAGCAATGAAGCCGCCAACAATGGCGGCTATCAATGCCAAAAAAGCGATTAAATCAGCTCCTAGATAAACATACAAAGTGTTTTGTGCGATTTCCAGAGATTTGGTTTCGTAGTCTGTCATGCGTTACTTTCCTTGGGCTTTGCGTCGCTTTGAGACTCTTTTTGTGTTTTTAACGCTTGTAAAATTTGTTCTGCTTGACGTGTAACTGCATATAACGCTTTGCTATCTTCAAGCACGATTTCGCGCTTTTCGATAATAAAAAGCGGTGTAGCAACATTATCTTTTTGAGTGTTCATGAATATGCTCCTTAAAGTTCTGCATAGAAATAGCTGCAATTGAAGCTATTATTCTTGTGGTTCTTCGGGCTTTACCTCGGTGTTTTGATTATTTTGTTGCGCTCTTAAAGCCTGTTCTGCTTGGCGTGTAAGCTGATGTAATGCCTCATTATCTTGTTTTCGTACAAAACCATCATTTTTTTTGAAGTTAGAATCGACTAAATTATTTTTATTGCTCATTTAAACCTTCTTAAAAAATTGAATAATTACTACGATTAGCTTGTTAGAATTGCACAATACACCCAATTTGGCAAACTACGCTTTAACCGCGTGCTGTATGCCTTGCCACGCGACTTCTGCCAGTAATATCAGCTCTTCTTCGGTGATGATATAAGGCGGCATAAAATAAACCACGTTGCCTAAGGGGCGCAGTAACACGCCTTTGGACAGTGCGTATTGATAGACTTTAATGCCACGGCGTTCCTGCCACGGATACGGCTCGCGGGTGGCTTTATTTTTCACCATTTCAATGGCTAATATCATGCCTGTTTGTCGCACTTCGGCAACGTGCGGATGGTCATGAAACCGCGCCGCGACTTTTGTCATTGTTTGTATTAAGGAACGGTTTTTTTCGATAATGCCCTGTTGCTGAAAAATCTCCAGCGTTGCTACGCCTGCTCGACACGCCAAGGCATTACCCGTGTAACTGTGCGAATGCAAGAACGCGCTCAACTTCACATAATCATCATAAAATGCCTGATACATGACATCGGTGGTCATCACTGCTGACAGCGGCAAATAACCGCCCGTCAGACCTTTGGATAAACACATAAAATCAGGCGTAATCGCCGCTTGTTCACAGGCGAATAACGTGCCTGTGCGTCCAAAACCGACCGCGACTTCATCGGCGATTAAATGCACCTGATATTTATCACAGGCTTCGCGGAGTAATTTCAAATACACCGCGTCATACATCCGCATACTACCTGCGCATTGCACCAGCGGTTCAATGATGACCGCGCTCACGGTGTCGGCGTGTTGTTGCAGGGTTTGTTCCATCAGTTCAAAGCGACGGATAGAATACTCTGCCCACGATTCACCGACTTCACGGTGGTAACAATCGGGGCCGGGGACGGTGATAACATCCATTAATAATGGCGCGTAAGTTTCTTTATACAGTGGCACATTACCGACCGCTAACGCGCCCAAGGTTTCCCCGTGATAACTATTTTCCAGCGTGATAAATTTGGTTTTCGCAGGTCTGCCCTGATTGCGCCAATAATGAAAACTCATTTTCAGCGCGACTTCCACCGCCGCCGAGCCGTTATCGGCATAAAAACAGCGCGTTAAACCGATGGGCGTTACTTCCACCAGTTTTTCTGCCAGTTTAATCGCCGATTCGTGGGTAAAGCCTGCAAAAATAACGTGTTCCAGATGATCAAGCTGATCTTTTAAGGCGGCATTAATATGAGAATTGGCATGACCGAATAAATTCACCCACCATGAACTCACGGCATCGAGATAGCGATTGCCTTCAAAATCTTCCAGCCACACGCCCCGCCCTTTTTTAATAGGAATCATCGGTAGGGTTTCATGGTCGTGCATTTGGGTACAAGGATGCCATAACACGGCAAGGTCGCGCTGGGCAAGGGATTGGTTTATATTCATAAGTGATTGATAAGTAAATGAGCAATTATTTATATAATAACCCGAATCGAATCGCAATAAAAATGCGTAAAGTCCAGTATGATGTACTGTTTTTAAAAAGATTATCAGAGAATTAAACAATGAGTCACTATAACGAAAGTAAAAAAGCGCGGCGGATTGCGGCAGTAATCTACTTGCTGATTATGGCAGTAATAATGGGCGGAACGTATTTATCCGAACAAAAAAAAGCGGCGGATAAAGCGTTGCAAAATTCAGCGGCTCGCTGATTTATCATGATGACAAATGTTAATCCCGCGCGTAAAAATGATGCTGATATGCAAACCGACCAACTGCTGACATTCATTGATTTTGCCCCGCTGAACAGTTTGTTTGAACCGTTTTTAACGGCAACGGGTTTGCCTGCATATCTGATTGCGCTAAACGGTACGGTACTCGCGTCGTCAACTGGTACAGCAAGCGATAGTTATCAGACAGGCAACGCTTATGCCGCAGCTGTTATGGTCGAAGGGTGTCATCTGGCAAATGTGTGTGTTGTCAAACCCGCCGATATTGACTCAATAACCGAGGAAAAACTACCGCCACTAGTGACAATGCTGGCAAGCTGGACACAACAAATAGTCGTACAAAGTCTTGCCCAACAACGAACCCTCGCAGAACTGAATATCGCTCATGCCAAAGCCGAACTGGCTGTTCAGGAAAAAAATGCCTTTATTGCCCATATCAGCCACAAATTACGCTCACCGCTGAATGCAGTCATGGGCTTTGCTCAACTGATGTTACACGCGGACAACTTACCCGATGAGCATCATGAGAATGCCGGCATCATTTATAACAGCGGCACCCATTTATTAACGCTTATTAATGATGCCGTGCAGAACTGTACAGAGCGCGAACCCAAAAAACAGACACCATCACTGCTCACCACACAACACTTCAACGTTATGCCGGCTGAATGCTTGCGCAATTGTCTGACGCTTTATTGCAAGGGGAGACCGCGCAATTAATGATGCTCATTCATGATATTCCGCCCACACAAGCCTTTCTAAGCGAACAGATGACCGAATTGGTACTGGAGTTTCAATTTGAATGTATTCTCGACCTCATTGAGCCGCTGATGACGGACAATCATTAATACACGAAAGAAGGAATAATGGATATACATTTGAACAGCATAACAACACTGAAAATAGATAACTTCATCACTATGACCGATTCAATCAACACAAAAGGCACAATTCTATTAATTGATGATTTGCCAGAAAATTTGCATTTACTCAATAACTTGCTGATTCAACTCGGCTATACCGTGCGTAGTGCGACCAGCGGCAAAATGGCGTTAAAAATGCTTAGCGTCAAGCTGCCTGATGTGATTCTGTTGGATATTAAAATGCCCGATATGGACGGTTTTCAAGTCTGCACCGTGATTAAAGCAGATGAACGATTGCGTGATATTCCCATTATTTTTATCAGCGCATTGAATAACGCGACTGACAAAGTAAAAGCCTTTACCTGTGGCGGCGGCGATTACATTACCAAGCCTTTTCAAATTGAAGAAATAGTGGTGCGCATCGAAAATCAGCTGCTGATTCAACGCCAAAAAATTGCCTTGCAACAGGAAGTCAAAAAACGTCAGGAAACCGAAGAAGTGCTGTATCAATCCAGAGCCTTACTGAGCAACGTGTTAAACAGCACGCTCGATGGTATTGCTGCTTTGCAATCTGTCCGTGCCAGCCAAACAGGTGAAATTGAAGATTTTCGTTGTCTGGTGGTGAATCCTGCGATTGCTCAGGCATTTAATCGCAGTCGTGAAGAACTGATAGGCAAACTGATGCTGAAACGTTTTCTCAAGCGTATCAATCCTTCACTGTTTGAGCGTGTGGTTGCCGTGGTGGAAACAGGCGAACCCTTAGCCGAAGATATTTATTATCCGTTGGGCGAATCCTCGTGGTATCACTTTGCCGCCGTTAAATTAGGCGACGGCGTTGCCCTTGCCGTGCGTGATGTGACCGCACGCAAAAACATGGAACTGGAACTGCAAATAGCCAATCGGGAATTACGCTTACTGGCACATTTGGACGGCTTGACCAAAATCGCCAATCGGCGGTGTTTTGATGATTTTCTACAGCATCAATGGCGCAGACTGTCACGCAGTCAACAGCAGCTGTCCTTGTTGATGCTGGATGTTGATTTTTTCAAACCGTATAACGATCTTTATGGACATCAACGCGGGGATGACTGTCTGGTAGACATTGCGCGAACCATCCAGAAAATCATCTCGCGTCCCACCGATTTAATCGCGCGTTATGGCGGCGAAGAATTTGCCATCGTATTGCCTGAAACTCATCAGGATGGCGCAATTGTCATTGCGCAAATTATTATCAAAGCCATTCAAAACTTAAAAATCCCGCATCAGACATCCGCCATCTCTCACTACGTTACGGTCAGCATCGGCATTGCCAGCATGATTCCCGTGCTGGATTTTTCCCCTGATTTACTGATTGAGCAATCCGATCAAGCCTTATATTGCGCTAAGCAACAAGGTCGTAACAGTTATTGCGTACAATCCTGCATCACATAAGCAACGCCCACTTCATTGCCGATAAAGCGGATAATCAAACACTTACTTTTACCGTGATAAAAAAATTTTTCCATCACTATGCAGGCGATTTTTCAGCCATTGGCGCGGGACTCTTATACACCTTGGCGTTTGCGCCCTTTGATTATCCCTATCTCGCCTTAGTCGCACTCAGCTGTCTGTTTCTGTGCTGGCAACGCATCACAGCGAGACGTGCGTTGATACGCGGCTATTTATTCGGCTTGGGGCAGTTCGGGCTGGGTATCTCGTGGGTTTATGTCAGTATTCACGATTTTGGTCATGCAGGTGTGGTAAGTGCAAGCGTGATGACCAGCGTATTTGTCGCTTTTTGGGCAATATTTCCTGCCTTGGCTGGTTATCTGTGCGGCTTACTGAAAAACTCGCAGCGCACACTCGCCATGCCCGTGATTTGGCTTTTGGTAGAGTATCTGCGCGGTCACTGGGTACTGAATGGTTTTCCGTGGCTGCTTGCGGGTTATGCACAACTCGACACCCCGTTAGCAGGCTATATTCCCGTGCTGGGCGTGTATGGTGCGGGGTTTATCTTGGCGTTGAGTGCGACGTTGATTCTGCTCTTCCTGCAACAGAACAACTGGCGGATGGCAATGGCTTTGCTTGCACTATGGGCAACGGGCGGCTATTTACAGACCATCCAATGGACACAGGCGGCGGGTGCGCCGATTAAAGTCGCACTGATTCAAGGCAACATCACCCAAGATAAAAAATGGCTGCCCGACAATAAAATCAACACCTTACGCTTATACAAAGAGCTGACCGAACAGCACTGGGACGCACAATTAATCGTCTGGCCAGAAACCTCTATTCCCGCCTATTTATCCGAAGTCAACGACTCCTTTTTAAAACCCTTAAGCACGCTGGCAAGCCAACACCAGAGCGATTTAATCGTCAGTTTGCCGATAAAAAATGAGTCCAGCGGCGAAAAATACAACGCCGTGATGACACTCGGCAGCCATATCGCCGACTATCGCAAACAGCATTTACTGCCTTTCGGCGAAACCATGCCGCTGCAACCCTTGTCAGCATTTGTGTTAAAACAACTGGGGCTTAAATTGGGCAACTTCACCGCAGGTGGCGACAATCAGCCGTTATTAAACGCGGCAGGTTACTCATTCATCACTTCAATCTGTTATGAAGATGTATTTGGAGAACTGGCGATTCAAGGCTTGGAACACGCCGCGTATCTGGTCAATGTCACCAATGACGGCTGGTTCGGCAATTCCATCGAGCCACACCAACACGCACAGATAGCCAGAATGCGCGCCTTGGAAACAGGACGGTTTTTATTACGCGCCACCAATACAGGTTTAACAACCATCGTCGCCCCAAATGGCAAAATGATTGCGCAACTGCCCGTGTTTGAAGTCGGCGTATTACGCGGGGCAATAACCCCGATGAGCGGCTTAACGCCTTACGCACGCTTGGGTGATAAACCTGTACTGATGTTTTTGATCGGCTTGTTAATCGCAGGGTGGATAAGCGACTTTTTACTTGCCCACCGATGATGCCGAGTCAGCGCGGACAAACAATAAAACCATTTGCTCACCTTTCTACAAGCTCAACGCGAACGGAAAAAACCTTAACTTAATGGCATTGACGCACAATGTAACCCGCATAACGTTTTAATATTTTCAACAGTGCAGAACTCAGGATGAGTGCGTGATTATGTTCGACAACGTACCGACGACAAGGGTTATTCCTATTATGCTTGCTCTGGGTTCAAAACTTAAAAACCCGAATCAGTCTCAGAATATACTGAGACACCAAGCGTTTTTACACTGGGGAATATCATGAACACAGCAATTCAAAACAAACGTGAAGAACTTCACGAAAAACAACAAGAAGTTATCGAAAAACAGCAAGAACTTAACGAAGAGAGCTATAAAACAGCGGTTAAGCATGACGAAAAACACAACAAAAATATGCAGATGGTCAGTCGTGCCAGCAATATCATTAACACCGCTGTAAGAAATTCAAGCGGCGATGATTTAGGCGACATTAAAGATTTAGTGCTTGATCCTTCGACAGGTCACATGGTCTATGCCGTTGTTGCCTTCGGCGGCGTATTCGGTCTGGGCGACAAATACTTTGCCATTCCTTGGAAAGCACTGCATTGGAGTCACGACAATGAACATTACACACTCAACGTGGACAAAAGTGCTTTAGAAAAAGCTCCGGGATTTGATAAAAATCATTGGCCGGACAGCGAGAACAAATGGGAACAATTGCGCGAAGAACTTGAACAGTTTTATTGCGTCAAGCATAGCTAACAGCTTAAAAAAGCTGGACTTTCAAGTTATGTAAATACACCGTTCAACCCAAGCTCATGGTGATATTTTTATTGCTCAATGAGCGGAACGGTTTGTCGCAAATGCCTGTTCGCGCTTCTGCCCAAACAGGCGTTTTTGACCCGTAAAAGTAAAGATGTGCCGACAATATAAGGCGCATCAATAAGCGTCAACTTTCTCGAATGGTGCGCTTCGTTCCTCGGTACATCCTGTGTAACTACCCTATTCAATACAGATGTATAAGCTCAACAGGAGAACGATGGAAACCGTGAAATATACCAAGGTGGTTTTTATGAAACAAGGAACTAAGGCTGATTCATTATCGTGCGATAGCGAATTAGAAAAATTCTATGGGCTTATTGAAAATATGGTAGAAGAATCGGATGCCGATGCTCTTTATTTCTACTCCTGCTCTAGTTTGCGAAAATGGCATGAAACAGATGAAATGTTCGACGGACGGCGTTGGGCATTACTGCTCAAAGCCGCAGCCGCAGGATCTCCAGACGCTTTGTACGGACTCGCCATGTGTTACTTCGCAGGAGACAAGGTAACAAAAGACAGCGAAAAAGCATCCTCTTTATTTAAACAAGCAGCGGAGAAAGGTCATGTTAAATCGAAATTTGAATATGGTTTAGCGTGGTAGGCTAATCAACAACTGTGATTAATGCTTTCAACAACGCCTCCAATGCAATTTTTTCCTTGGTATGTTGGGATAACAAAATAGCCTTAGTCTCATTCTGTTGGCGAATTAAAATCATGCCTGACCCCATCAACCTGTTTTGAATATGAATAGCGTGGTTATCAATAGCCGCTTGGAGTTTTTGGCGGATATTTTCATAATCGTTTGAGCTGATACTTTTTTTAACGGCATTACCACCACTGTAAACACCCGAAGAACTGAATTCTGCTTGCACAGGCTCATATTCAATAAGTGCGGGTGATAAGCGGTATAAATTACCGCTACCATCAACATATTCATAACGGATAGCTTGTGCATTCACAGCGGTACAAAATAATAGGCTAATGACAATTAAGAGACTTTTCATCTGGTTTTTCTATTCAATAGTTTGTAGATTGAGCGGCGGCTCTTTCACAACCTAACAAATACCGAAGAATGTTGGGTTGCCGAAAAGACGACAAGCCAACCTACGATGCTCTATTTAAACAAGCGGCGGAAAAAGGTCATGTTAAATCGAAATTTGAATATGGTTTAGCTTGGTAGGGTACGCTGTGCGTCAATGCCATTAAGTTAAGGATTTTTCCGTTCGCCCTGAGCCTGTCGAAGGGTGAATGGAAAAATCCGAAACCCCGAAGTTAAGCCGTTC
>JAURYI010000030.1 GCA_030654015.1 Methylococcales bacterium
GACATCGTGCTGATACAAACAGCGCGACGACTGGAATCCTGTGTCCGCCATAATGATATTGTGAGTCGTTTAGGCGGCGATGAATTCCTCATCATTTTATTTAATTGCGACCCTATCAGCACAGGTTTCAGTATTGCCGAAGAAATCATCATCGCTATTAAAAAACCTGTTGTCATCAATGCAGACATAACGGTCAATATAGGTGTCAGCATCGGCATTGCCCTCTTTCCACTGCACGGAAGCAGTGTGGAAAGCCTGATAAAATCCGCTGATGAAGCTATGTATGAAGTCAAGCGTAAAGGCAAAAACGGTTATGGCATCAAAAACAAAAACGGCATTATCTCCGTCAATCGTCCTGCTGAACATAAATACGCGCAAAACGTAAGACGTTAAGTCGATAACGGATCAGCTCAATAACTACGCTGTACCGAGAACTTCGCCAGCAATGTTAATGCCGTTTTATAATCTGAATCAGGCAATACGCCCAGCGCGTCTATGGCTTTTTGTGCGGCATCTTCCGCACGTTGTTCCGTATAAGCAATCGCCTGAGTGCGTTTCACCACCGCATACACCTCATTAAACGCCTCACGCTTACCGTTTCTAATCGCATCAACGATAATCGCCGCTTCCTCTGGCGTGCCGTTTTGGATCGCATAAATTAACGGCAACGTCGGCTTACCTTCCGCCAAATCATCCCCTAAATTTTTGCCTAATTCTTCTTTAGTTGCCTTATAGTCCAGCGCGTCATCAATCAACTGAAACGCAACACCCAGTTGTTGACCATACTCTGCTAAATTTTCCTCAACCTCAGCCGACGTATCGGCAAGCACTGCGCCTAAACGCGTCGCCGCACTGAATAAAATTGCCGTTTTACGCGCAATCACTTCCAGATATTTTGCCTCAGTGGTTTCGGGATTATTGCAGTTTAATAATTGCAATACCTCACCTTCCGCAATCGCCGTCGTGGTTTTAGACAGAATTTCCATCACCCGCATATTGCCGGTGCGTACCATCATTTCAAACGCACTGGAATACAGATAATCACCCACCAATACGCTGGCGGCATTGCCCCACACCGCATTGGCGGATTCTTTGCCGCGTCTTAAATCAGACTCGTCCACCACATCATCATGCAACAACGTAGCAGTATGAATAAATTCAATCACTGCCGCTAAAATAAGATGATTATCATTGACCCCGCCTAATGCCTTGGCGGCCAACAACAACAACATAGGACGCAAGCGTTTACCGCCATTGCCAACAATATAATGCCCCATCTGGTTAATGAGAATTACGTCAGAACTCAGTTCATTAATAATGAGCTGATCGACCGCTTTAGCCTCGATTGCAGTTAAATTCTTAATTGAATCAAAATCAATCGGCGAAATATTTTGTGATGCCATTAGTGCGAGCTACATAGTTAAGTTGGGCGAATTTCACGTTAAAAACTGTGAAACACAAATTAATCTCCCCATTATAACGCAATGAAAAGCTAACTGACCAATAAACTACAGTGGTGTCAATTCCTTTCTTGTGTTACTCTAATGAGGTGTGGTCGGTTGGTTTTTATTGACGCGACTTTAGTTTAAAAATATAATTCTCTGTTCACTTTTAACAGATTATGCTTGATGGAGCTTGCGCCGATGTATGCGGTAATTCAAACAGGTGGTAAACAGTACCGTGTGGAAGAAGGTACTTATTTAAAAATAGAAAAACTGGAGCTAGGCACAGGCGACAGCATTGAATTTGATAAAGTGCTGATGATTGAATCAGACGGTAATGTTCAAGTCGGTCTTCCTTTTATCGAAGGCGGCAAAGTAACAGCGACTGTATTGTCTCAAGGCAGACACAAAAAAGTCAAAATCATAAAATTCAGAAGACGTAAGCACCACATGAAACAAATGGGTCATCGTCAATACTACACAGAAATCCAGATTACTGGCATTTCTGCATAACGAGGAGTTAAGAAATGGCTCATAAGAAAGCTGGCGGTAGTACGCGTAACGGACGCGACTCTAATGCCAAACGCCTAGGCGTTAAAAAATTCGGCGGCGAAAGTGTCTTAGCAGGCAACATCATCGTACGTCAACGTGGAACACACTTTCACGCAGGTGTTAATGTCGGTATCGGCAAAGATCACACCTTGTTTGCAACCGCAGAAGGCAAAGTGGTATTTAAGGTTCAAGGACCTAACAACCGCAAATTTGTCAGCATCGTTGCAGCATAAAACTAAGCTGTAGCCTATAAGGCCGCAGCTTAAGTTATCAAAAAGCTCCTCCCCGTGTGGTTGGGGCTTTTTTTGTTTTTATCGGTTAGATTTGAGTAAGTTATGAAATTTGTTGACGAAGTACAGGTGCGCGTTGAAGCGGGTGATGGCGGTAATGGCGCGGTTGGTTTTCGACGTGAAAAATACATCCCTATGGGCGGGCCAGACGGCGGTGATGGCGGCAACGGCGGCAGCGTCTATTTAATCGGCGTGGAAAATATCAACACCCTCGTTGATTTTCGCTACCACACCGTACACAGAGCGCAGCGCGGACAAAACGGCAGCGGTCGCCAATGCACAGGCGCAAAAGGCGAAGACTACTTCGTTTCCGTACCACTAGGCACGCGAGTATTCGACGCGAATACCGACGAACTGATTGGCGAGATCACCAAAACAGGTGAAACCTTATTAGTCGCACAAGGCGGCTTTCATGGCTTAGGCAATACCCGCTTTAAAAGCAGTATCAACCGCGCCCCGCAACACGCCAGCAAAGGTTCAGAAGGCGAACACCGCTTACTCAATTTAGCCTTAACCCTGATTGCCGATGTCGGCTTATTAGGAATGCCCAACGCAGGAAAATCCAGCTTAATTCGCGCTGTCTCCTCCGCCACCCCCAA
The DNA here is from genome assembly GCA_030654015.1 of Methylococcales bacterium. GTDB lineage: Bacteria > Pseudomonadota > Gammaproteobacteria > Methylococcales > Methylomonadaceae > UBA4132. The sequence goes on from JAURYI010000030.1 coordinate 2,884, forward strand.
AGTCGCCGACTACCCGTTCACCACCCTATACCCCAACTTGGGCGTAGTGCGCGTCGATGACTTACGCAGTTTCGTGATTGCCGACATTCCCGGTGTGATTGAAGGCGCGGCAGAAGGCGCAGGACTTGGCTTACAATTCCTCAAACATCTGGAGCGCACAGGCTTATTACTGCACGTCCTAGACATCGAACCGTATGAAAGTTCAGAATCGCCCGTTCAAGCCGCGCAAAAAATCAGCCGCGAAATTGAAAAATGGAGCGAAGACCTCGCCAACAAACCGCGCTGGTTAGTATTAAACAAAATCGACCGCGTGCTGGAAGAAGAACTGGAAGCCCATTGCCAAGCCATCATTGACGAACTCAACTGGACAGGCCCCGTGTTTAAAATCTCCGCCATCAATGGCGAAGGCACACGAGAATTAACGTTCGCTATCATGGACTTTTTAGAACAACCCCAGCAAAAAGAAAGTAAAAAAATAGCAGAACCCGTCATTTCATGGGACTAAATCCTGCACTGCTCCAGCGTTGCGTGACGCTGGAGCAATCAACGATATAAAAGACACAACTTATTAAGATTATGTCCACATTAAGCAAACTTACTATTAAAGGTTATAAATCAATTCAGAATTTAGAAAATTTTGAATTGAAGAATCTTAATATTTTATTGGGTGCAAATGGGGCAGGAAAAAGTAATTTTATTTCTGTGTTTAAATTACTTGCCAATATGTATGAGCAGAATTTGCAGTTACATATTCAAAAAAATGGTGGTGCAGACGCTTTACTATATTATGGTCGAAAGAAAACTAAAAAAATTAGCATGGGATTTTACTTCGGCAAAAATGGTTATGAGTTTTCTTTAGTTCCAACAAAAGATAATAGGATTATTTTTGAAAAAGAAGAGCTTCGTTATTTAGGTGGTGATTATGCTCCTTATAGCGGAGAGCGTATGTACCCATCATCAACGGTCATTAAAAATGCACACGATGAAGCGATACTTAAAGATTACAGTCATAAGTATGCTAGTTTTATAAGACCAGCCATTCAAAGTTGGCGTGTCTATCATTTCCACGATACCAGTGATACTGCCCAAGTTAAACAGCATCACTCTGTCACCGATAATTTAAGACTCAAAACAGATGCTGCTAACTTAGCTGCATTTTTGTTTTTTTTAAATAAAAAACATCCAAATAATTATCAACAAATCATTAAAATGATTCGATTAGTCGCGCCTTTTTTTCATGACTTTGTGAATCGAGAAAATGACGGCTATATTGAACTAGAATGGTTTGAAAATGGCAACTTAGATACACCTTTTAAGGCACACGTTCTATCCGATGGCACATTACGTTTTATGTGTTTAGCGACTTTATTATTACAGCCATTTCATTTAATGAGCGACACAATACTGATTGACGAACCCGAATTAGGCTTGCATCCCTACGCCTTAGCTGTGTTAGCTGATTTAATAAAACGTGCCGCTGAGAAAAAACAATTAATTATTTCTACGCAGTCCGTTGAATTAATCAATCATTTTTCGGCTAATGATATTATTGTCGTTGATAGAGTCAATGACGCATCAACCTTTAAGCGTCTTAGAGAATCAGAGTTAACGGATTGGTTAGAAGATTACACGCTCGGCGATTTGTGGAAACAAAATATTCTCGGCGGGAGACCGTCTCGATGATACGCGGTTATGTGGTGTGTGAAGGACAAACTGAAGAAACTTTTATTCGTGATGTAATTGCGCCTATTCTGGCTAATCAGCAAATTTATTTAACAGCCCGATTAATTCCAACATCTAAAAATAATAAGGGCGGTGCATTAACTTATGAAAGAGTTAAACGATTTATTATTAACTCTCTTAAAGAAGACGACGTATTTATCACTACATTTTTTGATTTGTATGCCTTAGATAATACATTCCCTAATTTCTCAGCAAGCAAACAGCAAACCGATATTTATAAAAAAGTCGCTTCTTTTGAACAGGCTTTTAAAGATGATATTGTTAAAGAAAATTCGTCATTCGCACCCCATTTTTTCCCTTATATTCAGCCTTATGAATTTGAAGGCTTATTATTTACTGATATTGCCAAACTCACTGAAATTGAAACCACTTGGGCAACAGCAACCAATAACTTGCAAGTGATGCGTGATAACGCAGAAACACCTGAACATATTAACAATGGTTATGAAACCAAACCTTCGGCACGATTAGAAAAGTGTTTAACTAATCCAAAGTATCGCAAAACATTACACGGCACATTAGCCATTGAAGCGATTGGTATTGATAAGTTACTCGCAGAATGTCGGCACTTTGCCGAATGGTATAATCAATTGCTAGCATTACCACCTGTTCAATCCTAATTGAACCCTTCCACTACCCAACTGACAATAAAAACCGAGAATACAAATCCGTGAGTAGAACAAATTTTCATAGCGTTAAACGTGTGGTCGTTAAAATTGGCAGCTCCTTATTGACAAAGGGCGGTAAGGGCTTGGATAAAACGGCGATTGCTGAATGGGTTCGGCAAATGTCGGTGTTAAAGCACCAAGACATTGATGTCATTTTGGTATCTTCGGGTGCGGTTGCCGAAGGCGTTGCGCGTTTGGGCTTGAAATCACGCCCAACGACACTACATGAATTACAGGCGACTGCCGCTGTCGGGCAAATGGGTTTGGTGCGGGTGTTTGATGATAATTTTCAGCAACATAAGCTTCATGCCGCGCAGGTGCTATTAACGCATGATGATTTATCGGATAGGCAACGGTATTTGAATGCGCGTAGTACATTGCTCACGTTGTTGAAATTCGGTGCCGTGCCTGTGATTAATGAAAATGACACGGTGGCGACGGAAGAGATTCGTTTTGGTGATAATGACACGCTCGCCGCGCTGGTTGCTAATCTGGTGGAAGCGGATTTGTTGATTATTTTGACCGACCAAAAAGGTTTATACACAGGCGATCCCAGCGTGTATCCCGATGCCACGCTTATTTCTGAAATCAGCGTCAATGATGAACGTTTGAACAGTATGGCGGGTGATAGTCGTAGCGGTTTGGGACGTGGAGGGATGTCTACTAAAGTACGCGCGGCTCGCTTGGCGGCGCGTTCGGGTGCGGCAACTATTGTGGTGGCAGGGGTGGCAGAACAGGTGATTACCGAGGTGATTGCTGGAGCCGATATTGGTACGCATTTCTTGCCTGACGTAGAGCCGTTGGTCGCCAGAAAACGCTGGTTGGCGGGGCAGTTGCAGGTAAAAGGGCAGTTGTTACTGGATGCAGGTGCAGTGAATGTATTAAAAAATCAGGGTAAAAGTTTGCTTGCCGTTGGCGTTAAATCAGTGTCAGGTTCGTTTGCACGCGGCGAACTGGTATCGTGTGTTGATGATGCTGGCGTGGAAATAGCGCGTGGGTTGATTAATTATAACCACACCGATAGCCGTTTGATTGCAGGCAAAAGCAGTACCGAATTTGAACACATCCTCGGTTATGCGGATGATTTGGAATTGATACACCGTGATAATATGGTGGTGGTGTAACCTTTTTTCTTGTTCCCACGCGCAGCGTCACAACTCACAGTTAAGGATTTTTACAGAATTGTGGGAGTGGCTTTAGCCACGATTATCGTGGCTAAGGCCACTCCCACAGCAGTCTAGGTTTCGCTGACTTAATGGCAGTGATGCAGCGCGTAGGAACAAGTAACTTTAAACTTTAAACAATCATGCCTAAAAAATATTCCATCTTGCTCCTTCTGATATTGATTGCATCGCTTATAACAGCGGTGATTTTTCTTGTCCCCAGTGCCAACGAAAAAGCAGAAATCGCCCCCCCTGCTACCGTGTACAGTCGTAGCGAAGAAACCAGCAGTGTTGAAAAACCCTGCTTGAATGAACATCCCGAATGGCGAGCGGCGCAAGAAATTGAAGGGGTAAACATTGCAGCCTCTAGTTTGTGTGAACCTGATAATCCTTACGATGTCGCGGTAGCCGTCAAAGGCACTAATAATGTGTCGATGATGACCTTGATGCAGACTCATTTTGCGCAAGACGCACTGATAATGGGCAAAGACCTTGATGGTGACGGTGATCCTGATGAGATTTATATTAAGCTGGAAGTCGTTGAGCTGAATGGCGCAACGCCTGACGGCAATTATTTAATCAATACTTACGATGTCGCCCCCGGCATTCAACCTGCAATGTGGGTGTTCGCGCCTAAATCCAGCGGCATGGCGTTAAAAAACTTTAATTCCAGAGTGGCAAATCCCTTGTTGCGTGCGCCCTCCCCTGTGATTCGTGTCGAACAAGGCGATAAGGTTTATATCACGCTGGAAAATACCCATTATCTGCCGCATACCATTCATTTGCACGGTGTCGATCATCCGTGGATGAATTCTGCTGGGCATGATAATGACGGCATGGAAGAACACGCGGTATTCCCCGGTAAACAACATACTTACGAAATTCAGCCGCGCCACACAGGAACGATGCTGTATCACTGTCACGTCCAAACCGCGCAGCACATGGGCTTGGGCATGGGCGGGATGTTTATTATCGAAGAAAATAAACCCAATAACTGGGTGCAGACTTTTAATATCGGTGCGGGGCAAGTGCGGCATCCTGCGGTGGGCGTGAAAGAACAACACTACGACCAAGAATATGATTTACAGTATCAATCGGTGGATAAAAAACTGGCGGGTATTGTGCAGGGCGCGATTGATCCACGCCTGATTGCTGAGCGCATGACGCGCCACTACAATATGACCGAATCGTTTGAAAATTACTTTTTGCTCAACGGGCATTCGTTTCCTTATACCCTCCGTGATGCGTCGATTATTGCCGATGAAAATGAAACGATAAAACTGCACGTTGCCAATTTACAACGCTCGGCGGTAGCAATTCATACGCATGGACATAAAGCGACCGCCATTGCTTATGATGGCGTAGAAGCACCCGCTGGCTTACAAATGACGCGCGATGTGTTTGATATAGCTCCTGCGCAACGCATAGATTTGGCACTGAAAACTATCAACGATGGGTTACACAGTTACGGTGCGGGGGCGTGGATGTTTCATGACCACGTTCCGACGGGCGCAACTACAGACGGCATGGAACCAGGTGGAAATATCGCGCTAATTCTCTATAAAGCCTTGACCGATGAACAGGGAATGCCGAAAGGACATTCAGAAATGCTCGATCAGGTGTTCAGTAAAGATTATTACGCTAAAAAACAGGCAGTGTGGGAGAGTAATAAAGAATTCGCACCGCTACTGGGTGACGCGGGTTTACTCACGCCGAATTATGTACGCATTATCGGTTTCGGCTTGGCGGTGGGGCTGTTGATTGGCTTGCTGTTGGTTGTGTTACGTCTGCTTAAACGGAAATCCTCATGAAGCTAAAAACCATTGTTCTGCTCAGTTTATCACTACTCAGCCCTGCTCATGCCGCTATGAATCATAGCCGCATGATGATGGATGACAAGATGATGATTATGAATGCCAATCCTGACAAATTGCCGCAAGATTGCCCGAAAATCTCTGAAAATGTCGATATAACCATTCGTGCAGGGCATAAACACGCGCTGAAATTCGCGGGCAAAATGTTTGCTTTTGACCAGCAGGAATGGAACGTAAAGCCGTGTGCCAAAATTAATATCACTTTTATCAATGATGACCAAATCCGTCATCAGCTGATGGTGCATGGTTTACCCGGCTATTTATACCCCGATGGTATGGTGCATTTGGAATTGTACGGCGAGGGGCAGTTGCAAGCGTCGTTTATTGTTCCCAGCCAGAAAAAAACTTATCTGGTGCATTGTGAACTGCCGCAACACGCTGAAAAAGGCATGAAAGCGCAGTTGAAAGTCGATGGCGGTGATGGAGATTTACCGAGTATTCCAGGTATCAGTGCACCTGTGAATGCCGATAGTTATAGTGTTGAGTGGACTATGAACACTTGGATAACATTGGCAATATGTATTGTGTTTGGCTTCGCGTTGCCGCTGGTTATTATTATGAATGCGGCGAGTGCCAAGGCATTGGTGGTGTCGTTGTGGATGTCGTTAAAAACACGCTGGAAAGCCAAACATCACTGATTTTATCCACGAAAAGCACGAAAGACACGAAAATTTACCCCACCCATTGCTAGTTTTTCGTGCTTTTTGTGTCTTTCGTGGACAATGCTTTACAAATTAATCCGAATCCCCAATTCAATAACACGCTCAACAGGAATTTTGAAGAATTCTATCGCGCTTGAGGCATTGTGGAACAGGAACAGGAATAACGCTTTACGCCAACGCGCCAAGGGGGTTTTTTCCTTAAACGTGATTTGTTCACTGCCGATAAAAAACGAGGTTTTGTTAAAATCGAGTTTGATGCCTTCTTTTACACACAGCTCTAAATCCTGTCTTACGTCTGGACTCTGTTGAAAGCCGTAATAAAATTTCACACGGTAAAAATTATGGTTAGTACCGAATTGCCGTACTTTAACGCGGTGTTCGTAATCAATGTAGGGTTCATCTTTGGTGACGATGGTTAATACAATAATCTGTTCATGCAGCACATGGTTATGTTCAAAATTATGCAAAAATACTTGCGGTACACCGTGCAACGTCCTTGCTAAATAAATCGCCGTGCCTTTGGTGATAACCGCTTCATGAGCCGCTATTTTTTCTTCTAAATCCTCAAATAACATTCGATGCTCGTCCATGTAATTTGCCAATAAAGCACGCCCCTTAATCCATGTGGTCATGATTAAAAATATTACTGTGCCTATCACTAACGGCAACCAGCCGCCTGTTGGAATTTTTAGGCTGTTAGCAAACAGAAACAGAAAATCAACAATCAAAAACGTCGATAAAAACAGAAAGCTGGTAGATTTTTTCCATTGCCATAAGCCTTGAATAACAATAAATGCCAGCACCGTATCAATAATCATCGTTCCTGTTACTGCGATGCCATAAGCAGAAGCCAGTGCGGAGGATGATTGAAAACTTAACACGACAATAAAGACGCACACCATTAACAACCAATTAACGGTAGGCAAATAGACCTGTCCGATTTCTCGACCTGAGGTGTGGGCGATGTTCATACGCGGACAATAGCCCAGTTGTATCGCCTGACGAGTCACCGAAAACGCGCCTGAGATAACGGCTTGTGAGGCAATGACTGAAGCCAGCGTTGCCAGCACCAATAACGGATACATTGCCCATTTGGGCGCGAGTAAATAAAACGGATTTTTTACTGCCTCAGGATGTTCGAGCAGTAACGCGCCTTGCCCGAAATAACACAGTAATAACATCGGAAACACAAAGCCGAACCACGCATAACGAATCGGTTTCAAGCCAAAATGCCCCATATCAGCATACAGGGCTTCCGCACCTGTGATTGCCAATACCACTGATCCCATAATTAACAGCCCAGTCCAGCCCGCTTCTGTTAACAGGTGTACTGCGTAATAAGGATTAACCGCCATCAATACTTCGGGATTTTTAAAAATATTAACAACGCCTAAACTACCCAAGGTTAAAAACCAGATACACATAATCGGCGCAAATAATATGCCCACTTTGCCCGTACCACGCGCTTGCAAGATAAACAAGCCACTGAGGACAACAATGGTAATGGGTAACACATAATGCGCTGAACGCGGCGCGATAATCTGCAAGCCTTCTACCGCACTTAATACCGAAATGGCAGGAGTAATAATGCCATCGCCATAAAATAACGCCGCACCGAACAAGCCGATGGTAATAATAACGTTTCTAAGTTTAGGATTATCTTTAGCACTGTGCATTGCTAACGCCATCAACGCCATGATACCGCCCTCACCTTTATTATTCGCCCGCATAATAAAGGTGGCGTATTTAATAGCAACGACTAAGGTCAACGCCCAGAATATCAACGATAACACACCCAATACATGGAGTTTATCAATGGTTAAATGATTGCCAAAAACTTCTTTAACTGCGTATAGCGGGCTGGTGCCAATATCACCAAACACCACACCGATGGCACTGAGTGATAACGTTAATGTGTGGTTTTTCGAGCTGGTTATAGACATAGTCAATTAGGAAGCGGGTTCTAAAAAAAACGACCGTTAATAAGAAAGTGAACGGCAATACTGCCGAAATACCCCAGCGCAATCACAGGAGTCCATTTTAAATGGCTGGTAAAGGTATAAGCTCCCTTCGCCTGTCCCATCAAACCGACCCCAGCTGCTGAACCGACCGCCAATAAACTACCGCCGACACCTGCGGTTAAGGTGACCAATAACCACTGACCTTGAGAAATGTCCGGCATCATCGTTAATACCGCCAACATGATAGTGCCGTTATCAACAAAGGCAGAAGCAATACCGACCGCAATATTGGCAATCGTCGGGTCAACAGTGGGACCGTACAAATAATGGGAAGTCAGCTCTAAATAGCCGATAAAACTCAAGCCGCCCACGCACATCATGACACCGTAAAAAAACAGTAACGTATCCCATTCTAAATTGGCTACTTTGTGAAACACATCGAATGACTGATCTATTTCTTCATTCTTTTGCACCCCTGCTTTTGGATTGCTCATATATTTCATCGGTGCAAAGTAATCAACTTTTACGGGGGCAAAAATATGTGTTGATGATTTGGTCTTTTGTAAGTAATAACTGAAAAATGACAGGTACGTTAAACCTAACATCATGCCTGCTGCGGGCGGTAAATCCAGAAAGTTCTCAAAACAGGCGGAGGTAATAATCGTGAGTGCGAACAGACCTATAATAATCCAGCCCCCGCGTTTTATTTCTTGCACTTCTATTAATGCAGCTGGGCTTTCTTTAGGAATAAATAGATTCATGATAGCGGCAGGTATCACAAAATTAACGATAGCGGGCAGTAATAAGACAAAAAAATCACCAAACGGTACGACACCTTTTTGCCAAACCAGTAACGTTGTAATATCACCAAAAGGACTGAATGATCCCCCCGCATTTGATGCAACCACCACGTTAATACAGGATAACGTTACAAATTTCTGATTATTTTTCCCCATTGCAATAATCACTGACCCCATCAACAATGCTGTGGTTAAATTGTTACAGGCTGAGGAAATGAAAAACGCTTGAAAACCCGTAATCCAAAACAATTTGCGATAACTGAAATTTTTACTGAGCAACCAGACACGCAAGTTTTCAAACACGCCTCGGTCTTCCATGGCGTTTAAATACGTCATCGACACCATAATAAATAAAAACAGTTCCGCATAACCTTCTAAAGAAGAGCGGAAAACTAATCCAGCCTGTTCACTCATACCACCATTAGCATAAACCGCCGCAATCAATATCCAGATAACGCTGGCGGCAAATACCATTGGTTTGGATTTTTTTAACTCAGTCACCTCTTCAATCATTGCCAGCAGGTAAGCAATCGAAAAAATAACCAGCGACGCATAACCCACCCAATGCTGAGTCAAATCCAACATTTTTACCGGCTCTGCTGCTAATGTGACACACGGCAAACACAACATCAGTAAACCGCTCAAGTATTCAGCGCAAGACAATTTCTTTAATAAATTAGGTACAGACAAAAACACGTCAGAGTTCATGGTGTAAGTCTCAAAATACATAAGGTTAAGGGGAATATAATTGTTCGCTGGTATTGTATATCAAAATGACTGCTTGAGCTTTGCAAGCGGCATTATTGTTAGGCTGAGCTCATATAAATACACCTTAAAAAGCGGCAATGCTGCGCTTTTTTAAATAGCGGGTCAAATCGGAAAATTATCTTGAACAGGATGATCTGCGTGAGGCTCTGCAAAAAATTATCCGTTTAAAACCTTAATCCTGAATAAATAAAACCAACTTGCTGATTATTAACCACTATGTCATCATTGTTGCCTTTTTCACACTTAATTTAAGAGACACTACTATGGCTGGTCGTAACCACCTTTATATTCCAGGACCTACTAACGTACCGAATGAAATTTTAAATGCGATGCACATTCCGATGGAAGATCATCGTTCGCCCGTATTTCCTAAATTATTGACTCCGTTATTACAGGATTTGAAAAAAATCTTTAGAACTGAAACCGGGCAAGCGTTTATTTTCCCCGCCACAGGCACAGCAGGCTGGGAAGTCGCCTTAACCAACGTGTTAAACCCCGGTGATAAAGTGTTGATTTACCGTTTTGGTCAATTCAGCCATTTATGGGCAGAAATGGGAAAACGCTTGGGTTTTGATGTAGAAATTCATCAAGAAACATGGGGCAAAGGCATTCCTTTAGATAAGTTAGAAGCGCGTTTAAAAGAAGACACCAACCACGAAATCAAAGCCGTATTAGCCACGCACAATGAAACTGCAACAGGCGTAACGTCTGATATTGCTGGTGTTCGTAAAGCAATGGACGCATCAAATCACCCTGCATTTTTGTTTGTTGATGGCGTTAGCTCAATTGCCAGTATTGATTTTCGTATGGACGAATGGGGCGTAGACGGTGCTATCAGCGGTTCACAAAAAGGCTTCATGATGCCCGCAGGCGGCGCATTTTTAGCGTTCAGCGCGAAAGCCTTAAAAGCGACCGAAACGTCAACTTACCCGCGTTGCTTTTTAGATTTAAAAGATCAAATCACCAACAACGCGTCAGGTTACACACCTTACACCCCCGCATTACCGATTTTATACGGATTGCGTAAAGCCTTGGATATGCTGTTGGAAGAAGGTCTGGAAAACGTCTATGCACGTCATCACCGTTTAGCCGAAGGCACACGCCGTGCGGTTGCGGCATGGGGTTTGAAAACCTGCGCTCAGGAAGGTTTTGCCTCTGATACCGTCACAGCGGTTATCGTACCTGAAGACAAAGATGCGCGTGATGTCATCAGCACTGCATTCTCTAAATACAATATTTCTCTAGGCGGCGGTTTATCTGAATTAATGGGTAAAGCGTTCCGTATCGGTCATGTCGGCGATATGAATGATGTGTCCATGCTGGGCGCGATTGCAGGCGTGGAAATGGCATTATTAGATTGCGGCTTTGCTATTAAAGCAGGCAGCGGCGTTGCTGCGGCGATTGAGTATTATCGTTCTACTGCGAAGTAATTCATTACAAACCTGCGAGGTTTTAAAAACCTCGCAGGTTTATAGTGGTATCGAGTTAATGAGGAGTAAAAAATCATGATTTTTTACTCCTTTTTTTTGGTGTTGGGAGAATGCTATGAATAAACCTAAAGTGATTGTGACGCGCCATTGGCCTGTTGAAGTCGAGACGCGATTAAAAGAATTGTACGACGTACAACTGAATGAATCCGATATTCCGATGAGTGCGGATGAACTCAAACACGCACTGCAAACCGCCGATGCAGTATTAACCACCGTTACTGACCCCATCACCGCCGATGTGCTGAATGTACCGAATAAACGCGCCAGAATCATCGGTCAGTTCGGTGTCGGTTATAACAATATCGATATTCAAACTGCCAAAGCACAGGGCTTGACCGTCACTAATACGCCGCACGTTTTAGACGATTGCACCGCCGATATTGCCATGCTGTTGCTGTTAATGTCGGCGCGACGTGCGTCGGAAGCCGAGCGCATGGTGCGTGCGGGACAATGGACGGGCTGGACTCCCACGCAATTATTAGGGCAGAAAGTCACGGGTAAAACCTTGGGCTTGATTGGTTTTGGACGTATCGCGCAGGCAATGGCAAAAAAAGCCCATCACGGTTTCGGCATGAACATTGTGTTTTATGTGCCAAGCTCTACACCTGAACAGCACATTGTCGATGACTTGCAAGCCACCCGCTGTGCTTCAATTGAAGAACTGTTAGCGCAAGCTGATTTTGTATCGTTACATTGCCCGGGCGGCGCAGCAACTAAACATTTAATCAATGAAACACGGTTGAAATTAATGCGCCCTACCGCGCATTTGATCAATACCGCCAGAGGTGATGTAGTGGACAGTGAGGCATTGATTAAGGCGTTAAAAGAAAGCTGGATTGCAGGTGCAGGTCTGGATGTTTTTGAAGGTGAACCACATCTTAATCCTGAGTTTTTAACGCTGGATAATGTGACCTTATTGCCCCACTTAGGCAGTGCCAGTCATGAAACCCGCACCGCAATGGGTAATCGAGTTCTTGCCAATATAGGTGAATTTTTTGCAGGTAGAGAACCGAGCGACAGAGTGGTCTGATGACTATTGTGTTGCTTTACCTGAACGCTAAAGCAACACAGTCAACAATCTGTTTATTTAGGCGGCAAAGCCAACGCTTCTTGGTACTTTTTTTCATCCACGCCACGAATGATTACGCCATTAATAACCACTAATGGCATTCCCGTAAATTTAGGGTCTATTGTCTTTTTACGCGCAGCGGCTTGGGCATCCAGATCAATATCGTAAGCATTGACCACAATACGATTTTCTCGGAAAAACATAATCGCTTTATTGCTATAAGGATCCCAGCTGGCATAGTAAATATCGACTTTTGGGGCGGTGCTTTTGGGCGGTGCTTTGGTTTCTTCTACTGATTTAGGCTTTCTGACAGGTGCTTTGGCGAAGCCTGATTTTCCATATATTACTTTACCATCAGCACCCACTGTTTTACGAACGGTTGTTTCTGGGTTAAATGTTGGTGATTCTGCCTGTACCGCTAATGAAAAAATAACGGCTAATAAAAGTATAACTGTTTGATTCATACGCATGGTTTATCCTACAGAAGGTAAATAGTGAATGGGGGCAGTTTAGCATAGATGTTGTATTTTTTTCGCGTCCGATCAAGCCTGTATATGCCTATTTATTGGGCTGATAAGGCGACACAGATTTAAAAGGTGGTACATTAAGCGGGGCGACAAACGGGGTTGGCTTATTACGATAGTTATACTTATAAGGATTATCATAATCGTTATATCTGGGATAAGTAATCATTACAGGATTCTCCGCTTGCTGTCTTGCCGCCGCCGCATCTTGCCTTGCTGCTTCGGCTTCCCGTCTTGCCGCAGCAGCTTCTTGCCTTGCTGCCGCCGCTTCTCGTTGAGTTGCGTCAGCTTTCCATTTCTCAGCTGCCGCCTCACGTTGTAATTTAGCCGCCGCATCTCGCTGCATTCGCTCCGCTTCAACGGCATTCAGTTGGCGTTGAGCTTCCTCTATCTGTTGCGGACTTTGTTTTTGTATCTCGATGATATTCTGATTGCCTGAGTCTGCTGAACAAGGTGTCGGCTGATAGCTGACTTTTTTTGATGGCGTGTAGCATTTATACACTTCTGCGTGAACTGAAGTTGCTATCACGAACAATAACAGTAAGGTCATAATACGCATGATGTTCTCCTCTGAGATACCAAGTAAATATGCAGCAGGTTATCACCTGCTTTACCATTAGCAAAATCCCTGAACAACGACGCAAACTACCCGCTTTTTAAGTTGCCCGTTTCTTCCTGTTCAGCATAGAATGCCCGTAATTATAATTCTTTTGAGGTAAATCAATGTCAGACACAATTTGGTTCAGAACAGGTGAAGCCACCGTATTTGCAAGCGACGATCAAGGCACCGATGCAATGCCAGAAATTCTTATCGGCAGTGTCAAAGGCCCTGCGGGTAATGCGTTTGCCAATTTAATGGGACAAACCGCAGGACATACGCGGATGTTTGCGATTCGTGCCTGTAACCAGCAAGTACGCCCTGCCACGTTGATTGTCCCTAAAGTCACTATGAAATCAACCGCTTATATCAATTTATTTGCAGGCCCCGTGCAGTCGGCGGTGGCTGATGCGGTATTGGACAGCGTGATTGAAGGCATCATTCCCGCTGACCAAGCCAATGATTTATGTATTATCGCCATGCTGTGGATTGCGCCTGAATGTGCGGAAAATCCTGAACTGGATAGAAAAGATTTATACCGTACCAATTACGAGGGCATGAAACTGGCGATAGCCCGCGCGATGAGCAATTCCCCCAGCATTGAAGAATTAACCGCTAATCGCCATAAAATCACCCATGAAATGTATGATCCTGAAACAGGCGAATCCAAGTGGTAAGCAGCTGATTCATCGTCTCTTTTACTGACGTAATGAACAGCTCCTCTGCTTACCACGCCTGCCCTGAGTGTGATTTATTACTCAAGGCGACATTACCTGACGTGGGTGAAAAAGCCCATTGCCCACGTTGCGGTTTATTGCTGGCTCGCCCGCATAAACAAAGTGTCGAACGCACCTTTGCCTTATCCATTGCGGGGATTATCTTGTTTTTCCCTGCCAATTTATTGCCTATGGTGGGCATCACCATGATGGGCAATGCCAACACGGGAATATTGTTCTCTGGCGTACTGGCGTTATTCAACGAAGGGCTGCAAGCCGTTGCTGTCGTGGTATTTTTGGCAAGTATTTTGTTTCCGCTGGTACATATCAGTTTATCGTTACTCATCAGCGGGCATCTTTATTTTAATCTTGCTAATCGTTATTTAGCGCACTGGATGCGCTGGATGCACCATTTAGATGAATGGGTTATGCTGGAAGTCTATATGCTGAGTATTATTGTGGCGTGCGTTAAGCTCATGTCGATTGCACAACTCAAATTGGGCTGGGGTCTGTACGCCTTTGTCGCGCTTATCGTTATCAACACCCTGCTGACCAGCGGTCTGGATGAAGCATTATTCTGGCAACGCATCGAACAATTGCGCACAAGGAAAAACAATGCAAACTAAAACCAATGCACTCAGCCAAGGATTGATACGCTGCCACGACTGCGGCTATCTGGTAAAAACAGAGACGAAAATGTCATCCTGTCCGCGCTGTGATGGTCATCTACACGCACGAAATCCGCATAGTTTGCAACGCACTACCGCGTTATTGCTCAGTAGTTTTTTATTGTATATTCCCGCCAATATTTTCCCGATTATGATGGTTAATCAATTCGGTGCGGGCGAACCGCATACCATTACGGGCGGCATTGTTGATTTAATAGACAGCGGCATGATTCCTATCGCCATGCTGGTATTAGTGGCGAGTATTCTTGTTCCTGCCTCAAAGTTGATTGGTATCAGCCTGCTCTTGCTGTGTGCGCATTTTCGCTGGCAGGTGAATGCGCGTCGCTGGACAACGATGTATCGAATGATTGCTTTTGTCGGGCGATGGTCGATGCTGGATATTTTTATGATTTCTATTCTGGTCGATTTAGTTAATTTCAGCGGCGTACAAATTATTGCAGGGCCTGCGGCAACCGCCTTTGCCGCTGTGGTGATATTGACGATGTTTGCCGCTGAAAATTTCGATCCGCGTTTACTCTGGGATAACCAACAAAATAGTTATGAATGATTTTATCGACCCACCTTACGAAGCCGCTGATGTGGCTATCAATAAAAAACGCGAATTACCGTTAATCTGGTTATTACCTTTGTGCGCCTTAATAGTGAGCAGCTGGCTGATTTACAAATCAGTGTCCGATAAAGGGCCGGTCATTACCATCAATTTTACCAGTGCAGACGGACTGGAAGTCGATAAAACGAAAATCAAATATCTGGATGTGGAAATCGGCAAAGTCACCGCTATTTCTATTAATGAGGATTTAAAAACCATCGCCGTCACCGCGCAAATGAACAAAAACACCGATGACTACTTAACCAATAATACCCAATTCTGGGTAGTCCGTCCGCAAATCGGTTTAGGCGGCGTATCGGGTTTAGGCACGCTGTTATCGGGTGCTTACATTGCCATTAAGCCCGAACAAGGCAAGCACGAACATCACTTTACAGGACTCGCCATACCGCCTGTATTAGCCACCAATGAACTGGGCAAGCAGTTCATACTGGAAACGCTCAATATCGGTTCGATGAGTTCGGGTACGCCGATCAGTTTTCACGGCATCATCGTCGGTAAAGTGCTTAATTATGAATTAACCGACAATGCCGAACATATTAAATTAAATATTTTCATTAAAGCCCCTTACGACCAGTTTATTCGCAAAGATACCCGCTTTTGGATAGACAGCGGTATTGATTTATCAGCAGGTGCAGATGGCTTTAAAGTCAGAACCGGGCCTTTAGTCGCGTTATTGAGTGGCGGCATTGCGTTTCGTACCTCCGCCAATGACAAACCAGAAGATGTTGCCGCTGAAAACACCGTCTTTCGATTATTTGATGATTATGATGAATCCACTCAAGTGGTTTATCACAAGACCGAAAAAGTCGTGATGTATTTCAGCGGTTCAGTACGCGGTTTAGCAGTGGATGCACCTGTGTTATTACGCGGCATTCCCATTGGCAAAGTCACCGATATTAAACTGGAAATAGACGCGAAAACCGTTGATATACGCATTCCCGTTATCGTTGAAGTAGAGCCTGACCGCGTTAGAGTCATCAACAAACAAGGCGAATTGACCGTTAAAGATAATATAACGCGATTGATTAATGAAGGCTTACGCGCCCAGCTACAAACAGGCAACCTGCTTACGGGGCAATTATTTGTTGCTCTGGATTTATTTCCAAAAAGCAAAATCGTTACCCATCAGAATGACACAGGCTATCCAGAATTTCCCACCACGCCCAACACCTTGGATCAAATTACCCATTCTGCGCAGGCAATTATGGATAAAGTCTCCAAACTGCCGTTGGATGAAACCGTAGCAGAAGCGAACAAGACCTTGAAATCCTTACAAGTCACCGCTAAAGAAGCCGACAAAGCCTTAATTTCTATTAAAGGCACACTGGGCAATGCGGACAAAGCCATGCAAGCCGCTGATAAAACCATGAATTCCGCACATCAGGCATTAAGCACCTTAGAACCCGGTTCAACCACGCAGTATGAATTGCACCAGTTGCTGCAAGGACTGACGCAGACCGCAAGCTCGGTTAAACAACTGACCGATTATCTGGAACAACACCCTGATTCTCTCATTCGCGGCAAAGAAAAGGAGTAATAATAATGTCCAATACTTATTTAAACGGCTGTATCGCGCTGGTGCTGGGCAGTCTGCTGACGGCTTGTGCAACACCGCCCACGCAATTTTATCAACTGGAAGCAACCAGCCCGCCGCCGGTCACCAGCACTACAACAGCAAAAAAAATGCTGATCGGCATCGGGCCGTTATCCTTACCCGCTCTGGTGGATCGCAAGCAAATAGTGACGCGCGGTGCAAACAACGCCATACAACTGGCAGAATTTCACCAATGGGCAACGCCGCTGCAAGACAATGTGCTGAATGTATTAAGCAAAAATATCGCCGCCCAACACAGCAATGCCATCGTGAGAAGCTATCCGTGGAGTGTGTATGGAGAAATGAATTATCGGGTGATTATTGACATCAGCCGCTTCGACAGCCAACTGGGTAAATCGGCGAACCTTGAAGCAAGCTGGGCAATCATGAGTGAAAAAAACCATACTATTATCAGTAATGGACAAACCAATATCGAACAACACATGAATGATGCCAGTTACAACAGCGCGGTATCGGCACTGAACAAATTACTGGATACGTTCAGCCAGCAAATCTCCTTGGCATTACATCAAATTCCGCAAAAGGAGTGAATTCCAAACGATAATTCAGCTATTTTTGCGCCAATTCATCATACACAACAACCTGATTTTTGCCGTGTGCCTTGGCGAAGTACAGCGCGTCATCGGCATTTTTAACCACGCTTATCATGGTATCGTTGGGTGTGCAATGCGTCACACCCAGACTGCAACTGCAATGCCCCACCGTCGCAAAATCGTGATTAGCAATAATAGTGCATAATTTTTCCACGAAAAACTTCGTGTCATCCATGCTTTTTACATGAGGCGTAATAATCATAAACTCTTCACCGCCCCAGCGACCAAAACAATCGAACTGGCGAATGTTACTGCTGATTAAGCGCGTCATTTCAACTAATACCGTATCACCCACCAAATGCCCGTGTGTGTCATTGATTTTTTTAAAATCATCAATATCAAGCAATACCACGCTGAATAAGCTCTGATACCGCTCCATATTATAAATCTGCTCGGCTAATACATGATTGAGATGACTGCGATTGAATACTTTAGTGAGTTCATCATGTCTGTTTATTTCCATGAGTTCTTTATTTTTGAGTGCTAATAATGCGTGCGCTTCGGCTAATTGATTCTGCATTACTTTTGACGCGCTAATATCAACCTCAATGGTATATTTAACGACTCGTCCATCAGGCCAGCATAAGGTTTTTTCATGATGCTGATACCAGCGTTCATTATATTCATTGAAGCGTTCAAAAATCAGGGTTTTATTATTCGGTTTACCCTGTTCGTCAATTAACTGCTGAATTTTGCAGTAATAACAGGGCGAATCTTCTTTATAAATAGCCTCATAACACGCTTTGTTATCCCAATCGCCGTGCGTTTCTCTATAAGTGCGATTGGCGAATACCATTTCATAGGTTTCAATATCAACCACATAAACCCCGAACGGGATCATTTCAAACAAGGCTTCAAAAAGGTGATTTTCTATCATCATAATTTATATTTTTCATAAACCTGAGCAATCATATTTGCCAGTTTATCGGCTTTAATGGGTTTTAAAATATAACCTTTTGCCCCTGCCTCAATCGACTCTATCACCATTTGTTCCTGCCCGTGTGCAGTCACCATAATAATTAATGCCTCAGGGAAAACATTCAGAATTTGTTGCGTGGCTTCTATGCCGTCCATATCGGGCATGGTAATATCCATCGTCACCATATCGGGTTGATATTGTTGATAATAAGCTAATGCGTCCGCGCCTGTTTTGCAGGAACAGATAACTGAATGCCCTATTTGTTCCAAGAGTTGCGTTATTTTCTTGATAGTAATGGAGGAATCATCAACCACCATAAAACGTAAGTTGTTCATGTATTGCTCCTACGATCCATCTTGTATCAAGCAGTCAATCAAATAAACATCGACTACGCCGTATTGCGTTATTAAATGGGTTCGATAAACCAGAGAATGTCGCCGACACCCTATTTGTTTAGCCGCAGTAATAACAATCGGTGGCGACATAGTGATCTTCTTGTTGTTATCATTAATATCCGCCAATGTATTACCCACAAGAATATTGACAATATCACCCGCACTATCAAGCATCGCCTCTTCCTGCTCATCGTCATCTAACGTCAATTCAGCGGTATAACGCGCGAATACTTCATTGAACAGGCTTTCATCATAACTTAAGGCAACGAACATTTTAACACTGCCTTCCAGACTAATCAGCGAGGTTAAATAGTTCAACTGCATTTTTTGCAAGGTATTAGATGCCAACACGCTATCAATAGTTGCAATCGCCAATTCAGTATTTAAAAAATCCACCATCCGACAGGATAATTTATCTATTAAATCAGGAAAATTAAATTGCGCATCTGCCATGTTTTAATACTCTTCAATTAACAGTGAATCATTCAAAGGGAGCGTGAACGTAAAACAAGTCCCCAGCCCGAAAAAGTTGTCCACTATAACACTACCGTGTATTTTTGCTAATTCTGCGTACACAGCGGCTAAACCGACACCCTGCCCTGAGATTAACGACACATCATGAGCCGTTGATAAGCCTTGGTCAAACATCAGCATCAACGCCTGTTGCTCTGAAAAATTATCCAGTTGCGCTTGCGTATATCGCCCTGATTCCAGACATTTTTGCTTGAGTTCATCCGTGTCGATGCCTGTACCATCATCGGCTATCGTGACAATAAGATTATGCTGTTCCTGAGTGACGCGACAGCTTATCCTGCCAAATGCGGCTTTACTTGCGGCTTCGCGTTCTTCGGGTGTTTCAATACCATGATCAACACTGTTGCGGAACAGATGAATCAAGGCTTTGCTGAACCCGTAAAAATAATCAGGGTCAACTAATATACTGTCACCTTCAATGGTAAATTCAGCAACACGCTTGTGTAAGCGCGTCGCTAATGTTTGTACGGTTTTGGGATAGCTGGTCAACAGCGATTTAAAATCCACAAAACGCAAGCGTTGCATTTTATGAACAAGCTCTGCAATATTATCAGAGGCTAACGGCAGCTGAGTCATTAGCTGTCTGGCAAAGGCAATACTGTCTTTTAGAGCGTGTTCCGAGATTTTAATATGCCCTTGCTGGTCGAAATAATGCTCACCTAACACCGCGTGTAAATACTGTAAATCGCGTTGAAAATGTGCCGCTAAATTATATGTCAGCCATAATTGCGTCAATTCGCTTTCAGTACACTGCGCTTGCGTCCTCAGGCGCGATAAATCGGCTTCTAACTGGTGTAAAACGTTGGGGCTATGCAATAAGGCTTTTTGTAAAAACACGCCTTTGAACGTATGAATTTTACGATATAACTGATCAATCTTATTCATCATACTGCCCGATTGCTCAACAATAGCTGAATAGCCATGACTAATAAAGGCTTGATAATCCTGTTGTAAATCAAAAAATTCTTTCGGTTCTGACACTACTTCAACAATAAACAGCAAATGTTTTTTCTCATCTATTAATTGCTGTTTTAATGCCTCTGCTTCGGTAATATCGACCATTTTCATCATCATGGTATGATTCGACAGCGGCTTATAGGAGGCGGCAATCCTTTTTTTCTGGAGTTTAAATTCGGCGGGTAATAAAGACAGCAACATATCTTGTTTAAATGTATCGGTTGTTTGCAAAATTCGCTGCATATTGTTTGCAAAATTCGCCTGCTGGATAGGCTGGTCTGGAAACAGTAATAAATTAATCGCTTTGCCGACAATATTGTCCCCGAATAGTTGATTACACTCTTCGCTATAACCCTCATCAATGGTCATCTGGACATTAAACGCTAAAAACCCTTCACCCGAACTATTCAGCAAGGTTTGTAATTTTTCCAGCGTGCTATTTAAACGGGCGGTTCTTACTGCCACCTGCTCTTCCAACAGTCTGTTAGTCTGCTCCAACTGCTCAATAAATTGTTGCTTCTGTTGCTGATTTTTCTCAATTTCCGCCGTGATTTCCGCTCTCAAACGTTTATTCAACCGCGCTCTTTGTACGCTCAAACCCCAAAATAATAATAACGCACCGCTTAATGCGGCGATACCGCCGTAAAAAATGATTAAATCAGGACGTGGATTTTTTTCATACATAAAACCTTTTAACGGGAAATTGGCAGGTAATAACCCCAATTCACTGTAAGTGTTGGCAATATGCCGCCAGCGTCCTTCGTGCATATAACCCATTTCCACTAATTTAGGCTGTATCAACGGTAACATTTGCTGGTGCTGAAACAACAAATGTTCGCGCGTATACCGTTGCGAATATTGATTTAAAATCAGATGAATCATTTCCTCGGGATGATCCATTGCATACAACCAACCTTTAATACTGGCATCAACAAATTTTTTGACTTGTTGCGGGTGTTTTTTAAGATACCCTTCGGTGGTGAATAAATTGTCGCCGTAAAAATCAATCCCACCTTCACGCGGGGAAAACAATCCGTAAGGAATATTTTTTTCCTGTAAATAAAATGGTTCATCGGTCGAATACACCGCCATCATATCAATGTCATCTTTAATGAGTGCATTGACATTATCGGTCAGTGTTGTTTTAGTGAAAGCACCCGTATCAAGACGTTCATTACGCAAAAAGCCCTCTATTTCCCCTTCAAAAGCAAAATCCAGCGCGACTTTTTTACCGACAATATCGTGAATACTGTCAATTTTTCCGCCTTTTTTATACATCAACGTAATGGGTGAATGCTGAAAAATAACCGCTAACACCACGACTTTTTGCTGCTTCGCTCGTTGCAATAATAAATCGCTGGTACCGACACCGAATTCAGTTTCACCTGTCAGCACTTTGTCGATTAAATTCTGCTCAGGCTTGCCTTCAACAATGGTGACATCAAACCCAGCATCTCGATAATAACCCAGCTCCTGCGCGGCGTAATAACCCGCAAATTGAAATTGATGCAGCCACTTTAGTTGCAAAGTGACTTTTTCAACGGGCTTGGCGGTTGCTCCATATTTTAATTTTTCCAACCACGTCACTACCGACGACGAAACTGACGGTTCAGCACTCGCCGTCGATAATAAACTGCCAGCCGATAATAGGAAGATGAATGTAATGACTTTTTTCACTGCTTACTCTGTTTAGGTAAAACCACTGTCACTATTATCGTTTAACTTAAGATTGCTATGCTAATAAATACTGCACCTTTCCGTTATGAATAGCTCATCATATAACACCACCAACTATATAAAACCCTCGTAATATCGCGTGATAAATACTATGCTGTCATCATTTTGTCATATAAAATTAATATGCTTGGCACTGTTACCACCTGAATATTTTCTATCACACATTGAGAATTGATTAATGAAACTATCTTTTAAAACACAATCACTGGCTGTCGCATTAGGTTTTACTGTTGCCGCTTTAATCAGCAGTACAGCTGCCGTAGCCGCAGTACAAACCGTTGACGCTGGTGTTCCTGCTTATGAAAAAGCCAGTGGCATTTCTGGTAATTTATCCAGTGTCGGCTCTGATACTCTGGCAAACTTGATGACCATGTGGGCAGAAGAGTTTAATCGCGAATATCCGAATGTTAATATTCAAATTCAAGCGGCAGGTTCTTCTACTGCACCACCTGCATTAACCGAAGGTACTTCAAACTTAGGCCCTATGAGTCGTGAAATGAAAGACGACGAATTAGCCGCGTTTGAAGACAAATACGGTTACAAACCCACTGCCGTACCTGTTGCGATTGACGCATTGGCTGTAATGGTCAACAAAGACAACCCCATCAAAGGCTTAACGATTCCACAAGTGGATGCTATTTTCTCATCAACGCGTAAATGCGGTCACAGTGCTGACATCGTCAACTGGGGCGATGCAGGTGTTGCGGCATGGGGTTCAAAAAGCATTCAGTTATACGGTCGTAACTCAGTATCAGGCACTTACGGCTTTTTCAAAGAAAATGCGTTATGTAAAGGCGATTTCAAAAACAACGTAAATGAACAACCAGGTTCTGCATCCGTTGTACAATCAGTGACTTCATCCGTCAATGGTGCCGGTTATTCAGGCATGGGTTACACCACTTCAGGCATTAAAATGGTAGGCTTAGCTAAAAAAGCAGGCGAACCGTTTATTGAAGCCACGCCTGAAAATGCCATCAACGGCAAATACCCGCTGACTCGTTATTTGTATGTTTATGTCAACAAAAAACCTAATACTCCATTAGCTCCACTGGATTATGAGTTTATTAAAATGGTCTTGTCAAAAACAGGTCAGCAAGTGGTTATCAAAGACGGCTACATTCCACTGCCTGCTAAAATAGTTGAAAAAACACTGACTTCATTGAAGTAAGCGTTTGAAAAACCACCCTCAGGGTGAATAAAAAACGACGGCTGGGATTTGTATAACGAATCTCAGCCGTTTTTTTTTGTTTTTTGATATATTACTGTCACATTAAACACCTATAATTTCACCTCGTTCTGAAATTCATTCTCTCAATAACCCACCCTCAAGTTATGGAAAAATCCGCTAATAATTACTACCAACGCTGGCGACTTGCTAAAGATTCATTAGCACGTTTCAGCGTGATAGCAGGTGGTCTCAGTGTTATCGTTGCACTGGTACTTATCTTTTTTTACTTGCTTTATGTCGTCATTCCACTGTTTAAACCTGCCGCCGCAGAAGCAAGCAATCACTATGCCTTACCCGAACAAACCTTAGGCAAAACCGTATTACTGGATGTAGAAGAACAAAATGAAGTCGCTGTCAGATTCACAGACAGTGGACAGGCGATATTTTTTGAAGTGGCTACAGGCAAGCTCATTGCCAATGAAGCCGTTAAAATACCAGCGGACAGCCACGTTGTCAGTTTTGCTCAAGGCAGTCCTATCAGCGAAGGCGCAATTATTTATGGCTTATCCAATGGTCAGGCAGTCGTTGTTAAGCATCAATATAAAATCACTTACCCGAATAACAAACGCTTGATTACGCCGTCTTTAAAATATCCATTAGGCGAAGCAGCCATTGTTATTGATGATAAAGGCGCGGCATTAGAAAAAATCGCCGTTAAAATCGGCGACAAATCAAGCACCATTGTGGCTAAAACCGCTGATAAAGTTCGCCTGCTTCAAATCGAAAAAACTCAAAACATGATGACTGATGAAGTCACTTTAAACCGTACTGAAGCAGTTTTAGAGACTCCTGCGGCAAATGTTGCTGATATTTACATTGATAAAGAAGAACGCAACTTATATCTGGTGGGCAAAGACGGTCACTTAAGTTTCTTTGACATCAGCGATAAAGCTGCACCTGTTATCCGACAAAATCTGAATGTCGTTACCGAAGGCGCGAAAATCACCGTCAGCACGTTCTTAAACGGTGACAGCTCATTACTCATCGGTGATTCAACGGGTTTAGTCTCGCAGTGGACAATGGTAAGAGACGAATTGAAACGTCCTGCCATGCAGAAACTTCGCTCTTTTAAAGTGTCTGAAAAAGCCATTGCCGCGATTAATCCAGAACCGCGCCGCAAAGGTTTTGCCGCTATTGATGCAGACGGCATGATGGGTATTTACCACACCACCTCAGAACGTGAAGTGCTTAAAGAGCAAGTCACAAAAGCGTTAACAGTTTCCGCTGCGTTATCACCTAGAGCCAACTGGCTGTTAGTGGAAGCCTCTGATAACAATATCTATGTGTGGACAATCGATAACAAACATCCCGAAGTGTCCATTAAATCGCTGTGGCAGGAAGTCTGGTATGAAGGCTATCCAAAACCTGATTATATTTGGCAGTCATCCGCCTCTAACAGCGATTTTGAACCGAAATACAGCTTGACACCTTTAGTATTCGGTACGTTAAAAGCAGCATTTTATGCCATGTTAATTGCTGTACCGCTGTCACTGATGGGCGCGATTTATAGCGCGTATTTCATGACTCCCATGATGCGCCTATACGTCAAACCGACGATTGAATTAATGGGGGCGTTACCAACCGTTATTTTGGGCTTTCTTGCAGGTCTTTGGCTCGCGCCCGCTCTTGAAGAACATTTAGCGGGATTTTTCCTGATGTTTATGCTGTTACCCGTCGGGGTTATCGCGTTTGCGTTTGCATGGCATAACTTGCCAAAACGTATTTTGGAACAGATTCCCGAAGGTTGGGAAGGCGCGATACTGATTCCTGTGATTCTGCTGACTGGCTGGTTTGCTTTTGCTATCAGCGTACCGCTGGAAACCGCTTTGTTAGGTGAACCGTTGCGTGACTGGTTCAAAAATGAATGGGGCATCGGTTACGATCAACGTAACTCACTGGTAGTCGGTATCGCGATGGGTTTTGCGGTTATTCCGACTATTTTCTCCATTGCCGAAGATGCTATTTTCAGTGTGCCTAAACATTTAACCGTTGGTTCATTAGCCTTAGGTGCAACCACTTGGCAAACGATGATCCGCGTGGTGTTATTAACCGCCAGTCCGGGTATCTTCTCAGCGGTAATGATCGGTTTAGGCAGAGCCGTGGGTGAAACCATGATTGTATTGATGGCAACAGGCAATACCCCTGTCATGGATATAAGCGTTTTTCAGGGCTTGCGTACTCTCGCTGCTAACATTGCCGTGGAAATGCCTGAATCACAAGTCGATAGCAGTCATTATCGGGTGTTGTTTTTAGCCGCCTTGGTATTGTTTATATTCACCTTTGTTTTTAACACGTTAGCGGAAATCATTCGCCAACGCCTACGCGAAAAATACAGTTCATTATGATGAAATTATGGTTTAAAAGTGGATCCCCTTGGATATGGCTTAATGCAGCGGCGGTCAGTACCTGTCTTATTATGGTTATTGCGGTACTGACGCTGGTATTGGTACGCGGAATGGGCAATTTTTGGCCCGCTCCGATAACGCAATTCAGTTACGCAGAAGAAGACAAACCGCTACGCACTATCATTGGTGAAAAAGTCGATACCAGCATTACGCCCGCCATTATGGCAAAATCCACAGGGCATAAAATGGCAGACAACGAAGAGTCGTTGGTACAGTATCTAATCAAAACAGGTAATCGCGATATAACAGGTGCAGACTTTCGCTGGATAGAAGAGCGTAATGTCAAAGAACACAGCGATCCTGAAGCTTTAATCGTGGTAGAGCGTCGCGAATGGGGCAATTTTTATGGTCAACTGCTGGAAGTGAAAGAAAATGGTAAAACCGTTGCAACAGGTGAGCAAGCGATGCCTGAGCTGCAAAATAGAATCGACGCAGCTTTAGTCGTTTTTAAGAAAATAAACCAGTTGGAAAAAAAGGAAATCGGTGCAATCAACTACGGCTTGGAACGCTTGCGTTTGAAGCAGAAGAAATTGCAATTAGAAAACAAGTGGGATAGCGAAGCAGAAAAACAGTTCGCCGCCGACAAAGCCGACTACGATGCACAATATCAAAGTCATCAAGCTGAACTTGCCGCGTTATATACAGAAATCAGACGCGATAGTCTGGTGGCTACCACTGAATCAGGTGCGAACATAACTATTCCTCTGGCTAAAGTGGTTATGGTTTACCAACCTAACACCATGAATATCTTTGGTAAACTCGGTTTTTTCTGTCACAAAGTGTATGAATTTTTAACTGACGAGCCACGCGAAGCCAATACTGAAGGCGGTATTTTTCCTGCTATTTTCGGTACGGTAATGATGGTTATTATCATGGCAATTATCGTGACTCCGTTTGGCGTGATTGCAGCGGTGTACTTGCGTGAATATGCCAAACAGGGTTTTACCACACAATTAATCAGAATCGCGGTCAACAACTTGGCTGGTGTACCCTCTATTGTTTACGGGGTATTCGGTTTGGGATTCTTTGTTTACATTTTAGGTGGTAACATTGATGCGTTATTTTTCCCTGAGTCGTCGCCCGCTCCTGTTTACGGCACACCTGGGTTATTATGGGCATCTATTACCTTGGCATTATTAACGCTGCCTGTGGTGATTGTCTCGACCGAAGAAGGTTTGGCGCGTATTCCCAAAGCCATACGCGAAGGCAGTCTGGCATTAGGGGCAACCAAGGCAGAAACCTTATGGCGCACCGTATTACCGATGGCAAGTCCTGCGATGATGACAGGCTTGATTTTAGCGGTTGCACGCGCGGCGGGTGAAGTAGCACCGCTGATGTTAGTGGGCGTTGTTAAACTGGCTCCCACCTTACCGTTAGATGGCAACTTCCCCTTTTTGCATTTAGACAGAAAATTCATGCACTTAGGTTTTCACATTTATGACGTAGGTTTTCAAAGCCCCAATGTTGAAGCAGCCAGACCTCTGGTATACGCCACAGCATTATTATTGGTTATAGTGATTGTCGTACTGAACTTATCAGCGATTATTATTAGAAATCGTCTACGCGAAAAATACCGCGCATTAGAGCATTAGAAGGTTAAAACATGACAGCACAACAAACCCGTTCACACACCATTGATATGAGTTCCGTTCTACGCGAACAAGGGCAATCCCTCGCCCCTAATGAACCTTGTCTCAAAGTCCAAAACTTAAATCTTTTTTATGGCAAAAAACAGGCATTACATAATGTAAGCATGGAAATGTACCGCAAAAAAGTCACCGCCTACATCGGGCCCAGCGGCTGTGGTAAATCGACACTGTTACGTTGTATTAATCGCATGAATGATTTAGTCGATCATGTCACCATCGAAGGTAAAATTTTACTCGACGATGAAAACATCTACGACAAATCCGTTAAAGTTGCCGAATTACGCAGACGAGTGGGCATGGTATTCCAAAAGCCAAACCCATTCCCCAAGTCTATTTTTGAAAATGTGACTTACGGACTGCGCATCCAAGGCATCAACGACAAACGTATCTTAGAAGAAACCGTCGAAAAATCATTACGCGGTGCGGCATTGTGGGACGAAGTGAAAGACCGTTTACAAGATAACGCCTTGGGCTTATCAGGTGGTCAACAACAGCGTTTAGTGATTGCCCGCGCCATTGCCATCGAACCCGAAGTATTATTACTCGATGAACCCGCTTCCGCTTTAGATCCTATTTCAACGTTAAAAATTGAAGAATTAATTAATGAGCTGAAAGAAAAATATACGATAGTCATCGTTACCCACAATATGCAGCAAGCAGCGCGGGTATCTGATTACACGGCATTCATGTATATGGGCGAGTTAATCGAGATTGGCACAACCAGCGAGTTGTTCACCAATCCTACCAAAAAACAAACAGAAGACTATATTACAGGTCGTTACGGTTAAAGGGGCAAACAGTGGATAACAGCAAAATAGGACATCATATCTCTGAACAATTCAACAAAGAATTGGAAGATATACGCAATAAAGTATTAATCATGGGCGGCTTGGTTGAACAGCAAATAGAACTCGCTATTCAAGCCTTTACCACTGGCGACATGGAAATGGCTGAATTAGTCATTAAACAGGATAATCAGGTTGATGCGCTGGAAATGGCAATCGACTTGGAATGTACGCAAATTTTAGCCTTGCGCCAACCCACCGCATTCGACTTACGTTTGCTGTTGACTGTGATTAAAATCATCAATGAACTGGAAATTATCGGTGATTTAGCAGAACGCATTGCCAAAATGGCACTTCAATTATCTGATAGTGAAAGCAAAAAAGACCAGTATTATGAATTGCAACACATGAGCGATTTGGTCAAAGAAATGCTTCACGGGGCGTTGGATGCGTTTGCCAGAATGTGTATTGATGACATTACTCTCATTACAGGTCGTGACGAGAATGTTGATAGAGAATATGACAGCATTATCCGTCAACTCATTACCCACATGATGGAAGATCCACGGAACATTACGCGTACCTTAAATGTCTTATGGACAGTACGAGCAGTTGAGCGCATTGGCGATCATGCTTGTTACATCTGCGAACATTTGATTTTCATGATTAAAGGCGAAGCGGTTAGGCATTTAACTCAATCGGAACTGGAAGAAAAGTTAAAATAAGACTATCTCAGCTTGGTCAGGTTATTCAACCTGCCAAGCATTTGTCTTGCCTTGTTTCATTAAAATGTTCGTTTAGTATTTATGAATAGCTCGTTGATTGCCAAGTCAACGGGCTGTTTTTTTACATACAACGCAACGAGGTAACGATTATGAAATACTCCATCCTGCTCTTAACTGGACTGGTACTTTTTTCTACTGCTGCACTAACTGCGGAACAAGTCAGCCCTGAACGAACAAAAGAAGTTCAACAACGCACTCAGCAAGTCACCCCCTACTCCGTCGATCAAACTAAGCAAATGTTTACCAAAACAGTGCATGGCGGTGTTCAGCACATTATCGTCAACTCCGCCGACAATACCGAACAGATAAAATTGGTTCAGGCGTATCTGCTCAAACTGACCAATGACTTCAGCACAGGCGATTTTTCTGTCACGGAACAAATACATGGAGCCAATATGCCAGGGCTGGCAATATTAAAAATGGCGCAACCTTATGATATAAAGTTCAAATATAAAGCCTTGCCCAATGGCGCAGAAATTCATTATTCAACAGAATACCCGAAGTATGCACAAGCCCTGCATGAATGGTTTGATGCGCAGATGAAAGAACACGATAACACAGTCATACCAGAACATAGTCAGCACCATAAGACACCCGCTGAATAAGCACATTTAAAAATCCATCCGTTGTTAAGTGGATCGCACAAGTCGAAAAATTTAACCCTCTTGAATTACAAATGAGGAAAGACAATGATTAATTTAAGTGTTGAACCCAACTGCACTCAATTCTCCTTAAAAAATACTTATGCTTTAGCACTCGCTTCCAAATTGGTGTACAAATCAGAAGAAGAAATCCGTATTAAACTCCTCCAACAGGGATTTAAAGTAGCATTCATTAACAAACCAGACCCCCATAAAGCCGACAAAGATACCCAGCTTTTTATTGCCCATAGCGGCAGTGCTGTCGTTATGGCATTTCGCGGCACTGAAAACATTAAAGACTGGCTCACAAATGCAGGTTTCGATTTTCAAAATACACCGAATGGCAAAGTTCATAAAGGATTCGATAATGCACTGAATTCCGTCTGGAATCAGATTGTTCACACCTTGAAAGAAGTTCACCAATATGGACAACCTTTATGGATTACAGGTCACAGTCTTGGCGGTGCGCTTGCAGCACTGGCTACAGCACGTTTGGTACTGGATATTGACCCAGATATTTATAAATCGGTGCATGGTTTGTACACTTTCGGACAACCGAGGGTCGGAGACCGTACTTTTGTAAAAACGCTGGATGATGAGATAAAGCACAGATATTTTCGTTTCGTCAACAATAACGACATCGTGCCGCGTGTACCCGTCCGACTCAATCAATATCAACACGGCGGCAGTATACGCTTCTTTGATTCAACAGGAATTTTACATGACGATATAGGTTATTGGTTTACCTTTTTAGAACGACTTGAAGGCAGTTTTGAACAAAAACTGGATATGATGCCATCCTTTATAGAACACCATGTTATTGATAGACATATCAGCAATATTGAGAAGAACATGAACCTTTGACAGGTAGCGAGTCAAAGGTAATTAATGACTGCCAGTCTTCAAAGGCATTGGTATCTACACAAGTTTCATAAGCACTTGATTTTAAAAGAAATCATTAGCTTAAAGAAATTTCATAACTCATTGTTTTACAAAGAGTTATCAAAGATGTGTAGATACCTTTGCTTCAAAGGACTGGCAGTCATGCTTAAAATGTAAACGCTGCCAAAAACTCCGCTTCATTCATCACCTTAACGCCCAGTTCTTCGGCTTTTGCCAACTTAGAACCAGCTTCTGCGCCCGCTACCACGCAGTCGGTTTTTTTCGAGACCGACCCTGCCACTTTCGCGCCCAAACTTTCCAGCAAGGCTTTGGCTTCGTGGCGCGGCATAGTCATCGTGCCTGTTAATACCCACGTTTGACCTGCCAAGGGTTGCGCCTGTGCGGGTTCGTGTTGCTCATCTTCCCAATGCACACCCGCATTGATAATATCGGCAACAATGGCTTGATTTCGGGCATCGTGAAAAAAATCCACGATACTTTTCGCGGTCACTGGCCCGACATCAGGTACTTGCAGTAAGTCATCAACACTGGCAGCCTGAATTGCAGGCAAAGATTTAAAATACTTGGCAACATTTTTAGAGCCGCCTTCCCCGACTTCAGGAATACCCAACGCGGCTAAAAAGGTGCTTAATTTGGTAGTTTTGGCGGCTTCAATCGAATCCAGTACATTTTGCGCACTTTTTTCGCCCTGCCCTTCCAAAGTAGCAATATCTTCCAGCTTGATTTTATAAATATCGGCGATGGTGTTGATAATGCCTTTGCTGTACAACAATTCAATCAGTTTCGTACCGAGGTTGACGATATTCATGCACTTGCGCGAGGCGTAATGTTCGATACGCTCGGCACTTTGCGCGGCACAGATTAACCCGCCCGTACAACGAAACGCCGCCTGACCTTCGGTTCTGGCGACGGGCGAAGCGCACACGGGGCAACTCTCTGGCATGATAATCGGCTGTCGGTCTTCGCCCTGCTCAACCACCTTTACCACTTTGGGTATCACATCCCCTGCCCGTTGAATTTCTACGCTGTCACCGATACACAAGCCTAAACGTTCAATTTCATCCATGTTGTGCAACGTGGCATTGCTGACGGTGACACCGCCCACAAATACGGGTTCTAATCTGGCGACGGGGGTTAAAACACCTGTACGCCCGACCTGAAAATCCACGCCGATTAATTGCGTGGTCACTTGTTGGGCGGGGAATTTTCGCGCTACCGCCCATTTGGGCGAACGAGCAATAAAGCCCAATGCCGTTTGGGTCGCCAAATCGTCAATTTTATAGACGATGCCGTCAATTTCCATCGGCAAGCTGTCGCGCAACTGCTCCAGCTGTTGATAATTTTCGGTAAATGCAGCGAAACTACCCGAAAACGCATAACAATGCGGGTTGCGTCTGAAACCCAGCAATACCAGATAGTCGATAATGTCCGAATGGCGCGTGAATTCATGCTCACCCTGATATTCGCCGATGCCGTAAGGAATAAACTGTAAATCACGCGCAGCGGCGATTTTGGGATTCATTTGCCGCACCGTACCCGCAGCGGCGTTTCTGGGATTGACAAATACTTTAGTATTTTGCTCTCCCGCCAAACGGTTTAATTTTTCAAACGCGGCTTTGGGCATGAACACTTCACCGCGCACTTCCAATTTTTCAGGCGGCGTATCGGTGTCGAGTTTTAACGGTACGGATTTGATGGTTTTAATATTGTGGGTAACATCTTCGCCAATCTGCCCGTCACCGCGCGTGGCGGCGTAGCTGAATACGCCGTGCTGGTAATGGATGGTAATCGCTAGACCATCCAGTTTGGGTTCGCTGAATATCGCTAATGCGTCGGTACTTACGTCCAGTTCTTTTGCAGCTTTATCGAAAAAATCGAACGTTTCCTGCAAGGAAAACGCATTCGCCAAGGAGAGCATTTTTACGCCATGCTCTACTTTTTTGAATTCAGCAATCGGGGCTGCACCGATACGTTGACTGGGGGATTCGGGGGTGACTAATTCAGGATGCGCGGCTTCCAGTGCCAGTAAGTCGCGAAAGGCTAAATCGTATTCGGCATCGCTGACCAGTGGATTATCAAGGACGTAGTAGGCGTGATTCCACAGGTTGATTTTTTCAACCAGTTGTTCGTAGTTTAAGTTCAAAATTCACTCCCTGATAATCTCAAATCACAAACTCTGCCGAATCGCCTGCACAGTGGCTTCGGTCAGTGGTCGGCGTTGATGATCCCAAATATCGCCCTCTAATTCGACCGCTAACATACGGATGGTTTCCACATAATCATCAAACACTGCCAGCGCATCATCCAGCGCGTCGGGCTGCATGAAAAACACGATACCAGGGCAGTAAAAAGTGTCTAAATGCCCGCTGGGAAATGTACCCGGTTCAACCATACAGGCGACACCAAAATCGACCAGCTGATTGGCATCCAGACGTTCAAATATTTTTAAACTGCCGTATTTGAGTCCTGCGATTCTAAAAGCACGAATTAAATCCAGCCCGTTAAAGCCTTCTTCGGCTCTGGCAACCAGACAGAATTGAATAATCGCAGGCGTTGCGATGCGTGGCGGTGCAGGCGCAAAATCCTCTTCCTCCTCGTCATCTTCATCGTTGGTATAATAATTTTCCGATGAATTTAAAATGGCAGGCCCTAAGGGTTCAATATATTCATCATCACCGACAGGTGATGTAGATAATGGTTCGTTACGCACAGGCTGTGGCTGAGGTTCAGCATCATCCTCCAAATCCATTTCCCGTTGTGACTGCCTGTCTTTTAAATAACCCCACGTCAACATGACGATGACAATAATCAGCCCTGTGGCGATAATTACGATTCTTAATACTTCTTTGTCCATCAGATTTCCGCCATTGTGACTGCTGCTTCAATATCAACCGCGACCATTCGTGATACACCCGGCTCTTTCATGGTAACACCTGCTAATTGCTTTGAAATTTCCATTGTAACCTTATTATGTGAAATATATAAAAACTGCACCGTTGCAGACATTTCTTCAACCATTTTTGAAAATCGCCCGACATTCGCATCATCCAGCGGCGCGTCCACTTCGTCTAATAAGCAAAACGGGGCAGGATTGAGTTCAAAAATTGAGAACACCAATGCCACTGCTGTTAAGGCTTTTTCGCCGCCTGATAATAAATGAATAGTGCTGTTCTTTTTACCGGGTGGTCTGGCGATGATATTAACCCCTGATTCCAATAAATCCTGTTCCGTTAATTCCAAATACGCCTCGCCGCCACCAAATAATTTTGGAAATTTTTCCTGTAAGCCAGTATTTATTTTATCGAATGTTTCTTTAAAACGTAACCGACTTTCTTTATCAATTTTACCGATTGCCAATTCCAGTGTTTGCAGGGCTTCTATTAAATCCGCGTGCTGGGCATTTAAAAAATCCAAGCGTTCCGACTGGGCTTTATATTCTTCAATCGCAGTTAAGTTAATTGTACCCAAGCGTTCAATCTGCACGGTCAACTCATCGATTTTTTCTTTCCACTCGTCATCTTGTGCGTGTTCAGGTAGATTTTTTAGCACCTGTTCAGCATCGGCATCAATTTCTTTCAGTTGTTCGTTGAGTGTTTGTCCGCGCACTTTGCTTTCCTGACTGGCTAAACGCAACTTATCGAGCGTTTCTTTTTCAATTTCCAAGGCTCTTTGGTCGCGCGTGTGCTGTTTGCTTAACTCAGTAATACTGGCTTCCAGTGTATCTTGCTGTTGCCGCTCGGTTTTTAATTGTTGTTCCAACTGATTTTTTTCCAGCATTTTCTCGCCAAGCAACACCTTTTCTTCATCCAGAGTCGCATGAGTTTGCCGCTGTTTACTTTCCAGCGAGGCAATACGCGCCACAGCTTGCTGGTGTTGCAGTTGCAATCGCTCTATTTGCCTGCCCGTCAGATTTTCCGAAGAGCGTAGCGAATCAATGTTTGCCCTGAGTGCAAAAGCCTGTTGTCTGACTTCATTAATGGTCTGTTCCGCTTGATGTTGCGCGCTTTGCAAGCTGTGGTTTAACGCCTCTAATTGCTCGCGCGTACTTTCCTGCTCCGCCATCATCTCTTCGGCTTCGGCTTGCAATTGCCGCGCTTCGGTCATGATGTCAACCGACTCCGCCAGCTCACTACCAATATCCGTTTGTTCGTTACTGATTTGCTCAAGACGACGCTGCTGCTGTTCTAATCGGGCAGATTGCGCACTGCGTTCTGAATTTTTCTGTGATAACTCCATGCCCAGATTGCTATCTGCGCGGGCTATCGATTCACGTTTCAGTTCAGCGGCTTTTAACTCAGCTTCGGTAATAGATAACCACTCTTCGGAGATGCCGATTTTCTCTTGCAACTGCTCCAGCTGTTGTTTTAACGCGCGTAATTCTTTTTCGCGTTGCAACACGCCTGTTTTATGGTCTTTACTGCGCTGAATTTTCAACCAGCCCGCGCCCAGCCATAAACCATCGGGCGTAATAATCGACTCATGTGCCTGTAAGTCAGCCGCTAAACGCTGTGCAGTGTCATTATCATCGGCGCAATACACCGTCGATAACAAGCCGCTTAAATCCCACGGTGCATTCACTTTAGTTAATAATGATGTTGATTTAACGACCGCCATTCCTTTAGATGACTGGCGGTCGTGTGTAGCAAACAAAGTAACCGATTGATCGGTTAAATTCGGCAAATACGGAAACAATGCGTCGATATGCTCCACACAAACCGCTTCTAAATAACTGCTTAACACCGTTTCCACCGCCGTTTCCCAGCCTGTGTCCACGGTCAGGTATTCAGCCAGTCGTCCTTGTTCAGTTTGCACATGACTCTGTGCCAACCACGCGCTGAGATTTTTATTGTCTTTGCCCATGGCGTGTTGCTGCAATAATTCCAAGGCGGTAATTTTACCGCTCAGCTGCTGTTGCATAGAACGGTCGCTGTGCAGTTCATGATGCAGCTGTTTAATCTGTTGGCGTTGCCCGATAATTTGCTGCTGTAGCTGTTCCAGCTCCGCCTGTAAATCATCACGCTGGATTTCAATCAGTTCCATACTGGCAGCCAACGATTCAATATCATCGGCTAATTCCGTCGCCGACAGCTGTTCACGTTCAGCGGCTAATTTATCAACGCGGCTTTGTAATTGTCGCTGTTGCTGTTCCAGTTGCACAATTTTCACGCGCTGAACTTCGGCTTGTTCTTTATACCGCGCCGTTTTCGCCTGATAGTCATTCCATTGTGCTTGCCATGCGTGGCGTTGTTGTTGCCCATCCTGTTGCAACTGTTCCACGATTTCTTGTCGTTCCTGCACCACTAACCAGCTTTGTTCAGCTTCGTCCAACTGCTGTTTGATGTCTTCCAATGCCTGTTTATCGGTGTCCAATTCACTCAATGCGTGATCCGCTTGTTGTTGTGAACGCGTGATTTCCAGTACCGTGTCTGCATGAGTGCGTTGCTCATGTTTAATGGTTTGCTCAAAACGCGCAACGTCTGCCGCGACCTGATAATAATCGCCTTGCACTTGGTTGACTTGCTGTTGCTGCGTTTTATAATCGGCGCGTTGCTGTTCAAGACGACTGTCAACGTCGCGTAATTCGATAAATAAGCGGTTATGTTCCGTCGCGACTGCCTGTAATTGCGTGTCCAATTGAGCGGTGGTTTTCTGATAACGTCGCCAGCGCATCGCTAACAATTCCACTTTAAACTGGCGTTCCTGTTGCTTAAGCTCCGTGTATTTTTCTGCTTTTTCGGCTTGTTTTTGCAAATGCTTAATTTGCTTGTCCACCTCATCACGCACATCATCCAAGCGTTCCAGATTGTCACGGGTGTTGCGCATTCGGGTTTCCGTTTCATTGCGCCGTTCTTTGTATTTGGAAATCCCTGCCGCTTCTTCAATATGTACGCGCAACTCTTCAGGCTTGGATTCCACCATCCGCGAAATCGTGCCTTGTTCGATAATCGCATAACTGCGCGACCCCAAACCCGTGCCTAAAAATAAATCGGTAATATCCCTGCGCCGACAGCGCGACCCGTTCAGCCAATATACCGACAATCCGTCACGACTCACCTGCCGCTTAATGGCAATACTGTCATATTGCGCGTATTCGCCGCCTAATTTACCTTCGGAGTTATTAAATACCAATTCAACCGAGGCGGTACTGACAGGTTTACGCCCTGATGAACCATTAAAAATAACATCCGCCATATTGCCGCCACGCAAATGTTTGGCTGAACTTTCGCCCATTACCCAACGCACCGCATCAATAATATTGGATTTACCACAACCATTCGGGCCGACGATAGCCGTCAAATTGCTGGTAATGGGAATAACAGTGTGATCGACAAAGGATTTAAAACCCGACAGCTTGATTTTTTCCAACTTCATAACGAGGGCATGACATCCATAACATTAAACAGCCGTGTATTATCTCTGATAGTCAGAACAGTTTCGACTGCTTAATAAATCTTTTTCTCAACAACCCGCTTTCTGGCTTTTCTTCGACACCGTAAAAGATTACCTTCTTATTCACTGATTACAACGCTTTACGGGGTTATTGTCGCCCAAGAAAACAGCAGCGACAATAACTTGGAATAGCGTATTAATGGGTATGGATTGGGTATAAAAAATACCCAATAATAAATTCAGGAACTATTACTGAAGGGCTTTTTTTGTGTGTTGCGGTGCGCGCTGTACATCAAATTGAAAAATGTGTTCATAGCGATTGTCGATAAGTACGCGCATCCAATGATGCCCGACAGGATCACCTGCGGCAACTGCCCATGAATTAACCATCACACCGTCAATAGGTGTCTCTTCGCGCTCCATCACTGACACCCGTTTATCGCTAGATAGGGTATTAAGCCCCTTTGTCTCAGCATCACCCCAAGTGGCAGGCGCGACGGGCAAGGTAAATTCCTCGCGCCAGCGCACTTTGGTTTTGTTGGTTTTTACCACGATACGCCAGCCGTAGGTTTGTCCCTCGACCAGCGGTACTCTGTTAGACGGTACAAAACCAGACGCATTGAACAGACCGAATTCAGCGCGCACAATGTGTAATGCTTCGGGGATAATTTTTAGCGGTGCGGCGGCACTGGCAACAGAATCAGCCAGCAGCGCGAAACAAAACACCGTCAGTAATAAAGATAACCGTTTCATCAGCCTGCCTTTTTAACGTTCAAAACCTGTTGTGAATGCCTTATGTCAACGCTGGATAATCGGTATAACCCTTCTCATCGCCGCCATAGTAAGAGCGGGGATTGGGTTTATTTAACGGCGCACCCGCCGCAAAACGTTCCACCAAATCTGGATTGGCAATATA
This sequence comes from Methylococcales bacterium, assembly GCA_030654015.1. Taxonomy (GTDB): domain Bacteria; phylum Pseudomonadota; class Gammaproteobacteria; order Methylococcales; family Methylomonadaceae; genus UBA4132. Next base: position 40,671 of record JAURYI010000030.1, read on the forward strand.
CAACTCACCGAACGCTACTGCATCTGCCAAGCCTTGCGCAATGGCTACATTAGCGCGGTCATAATTATAAGCACCGCACACAATCAACGTACCCTGATAAGCCGCGCGTAATACCGCCAAATCAACCACGTTCGCGCCATGACGAATATCACTTTCCAGCGCGTCAACAACATGGACGTAGGCTAAATCAAAATTATTCAGTTGCTTTAATACATAAACAAACAAATCTTCTGGCACGGAATCGGTCATATCATTAAAAGTGCCGCTAGGTGCAAGACGCACACCGACTCTATCTGCGCCCCACACCGACACCACCGCATCAGTGACTTGCCACAAAAACCGCGAGCGGTTTGCCAGACAACCACCATAATTATCAGTGCGTTGGTTAGAGCCATCACGCAAAAACTGGTCGATTAAATAACCGTTTGCTCCGTGAATTTCCACGCCGTCAAAACCCGCCGCCAGTGCGTTTTCAGCCGCAACACGATAATGCTCAACAATCTCTTGAATTTCAGCCACTGATAAATCACGCGGCGTAACAAATGGCTTCATACCTGTGGGCGTAATCGCTTGACCTTTAGGCGCGATAGCAGAGGGCGCGACAGGCAATTCACCGTCATGGTAATCAGGGTGCGAAATACGCCCGACGTGCCATAGCTGTAAAAAAATGTGTCCGTTATGCTCATGCACGGCGGCAGTGACTTTTTTCCAGCCCTCGACCTGCTCAGCGGTATAAATACCTGGAATATCGGGATAACCGATGCCCTGTGGTGAAATCGGCGTAGCTTCGGAAATAATCAAACCCGCACTGGCACGTTGGGTGTAATAGGTTGTCATTAAGTCATTCGCAACCCCATCAGGACAGCGCATTCGGGTTAAAGGAGCCATAACGACTCGATTGGGTAAGGAAAAACAGCCGATGTTAATAGGCGAAAGTACCGTTGTAGTCATTATTAAACCTAAGGGTCGTTGAAGTTATTGTTATTATACGCGGCACTTCAAGACGACACTAAGACACAGGTCGCCTTTCCAATGCCAACAAAAATGCTTTCATTTCCAAACCGCCGCTATAACCGACCATCTTGCCGTTACTGCCGATGATGCGATGGCAGGGAATAAAAATAGGAATCGGGTTTTTATTGTTCGCTTGCCCGACGGCGCGTACCGCTTTGGGATTACCTATCGCGAACGCAATGTCTTTATAACTGGCGGTATTGGCATGAGGAACAGCACACAGAGCCTGCCACACGCTCTGCTGAAAAGCTGTACCACGCGGCGCAAGCGGCAACGTAAATTTGGTAAGTTGCCCTGTAAAATACGCATTCAGTTGTAAAAACGCTTCATTAATCAGCGCGGTTTCGGCTATCTCAACATCTTGCGGAATGACATCATCAGCAAAATACACATCGGTAATCTTGCCCGCGTGTTCAGCAATACCTAGCTTGCCAAGCGGCGTTTGTTGAAAATAAAGTGTCATGGTTGAATAGATGACGGATTCACATTCAGAATCCGTCATCGCCACTTATTATTTCAAAAAAGCAGCCATTGCCGCCGCGCGGTCTGCGGCGACTTTTTGCGCAGCAGGTCGGGTTTCTATCAACTGTTTATAAGCCGCAATATCAGGAAAATGCGCAGCGACGAGATCCGTACCGTAGATTTTTTGACAAGTCGCACTCACCATAAAAAAATGCAACCACACAACACCATCAGCGGCGGTGTAAGTGTCACCCGCAATATAAGGCGAAAATTTTGCCAGTCGCGCCAAGCCTTTTAAGCCTTTTTCCAACAATTCTTTCACCTCATTTTTAGTGTCATCCGATGCCGAACCGCCAAAAAACGCTTCTTTGTATAAACGGCGGGCGTGTAGCTCAATGTTAAGTTCCGTATGGTGAATTAATTCCCGACACTTTGCCCGTTCAAAACTATTAGCAGGATACAGCGGTGTTTCAGGATAGGTTTCTTCTAAGTATTCCAAAATCACCTGAGATTCAGACAAACAACCGTTTTCAGTTTCAATAAACGGGATTTTGCCCAGTGGCGACCGTTTCAGCAAGGCTTCATCCTGTGAGGGAAAAACCTGTTCTTCGGTGAACGCAATACCTTTTTCCAGCAACACCAGCTTGGTTTTATTGTAATAATTACTAACAGCAAAACCACATAAATTAATCATCATTATTCTCCGTTATAGTGGGTGTTCAAAAATTTCGCCCCGATTATGAGCGTCTCCAATGGTGAGGTAAACCTTTCTTTATTATTTTTAAATCGATAGCCAACCATTAATAAAGTGATTGCAACGCTGTTCAGATTGAGCCTGTCGGCGTGTTGATGTGGATTGAATTGGTTTTTTTAGTTTCAAATCTAGCAAGTATAATTAGGAATAGTGCCTGTGGTCTGTGCGTTATCGAACATAATTATTTTTAATAATCGTTTTATTTACGGTTAGGTAGGCTGAGTCATTCATCTTTCGACATAAGGCTATGATAAAATGAACAAATCAACATAAGCATTATCTTATCAACTGACAGTTGCAAAAAAGAAAGGGAGAGCAGCATGAAATCGACTATTTTAGTCAAAAAACCCAGCGAGCTGACCGTCGCTTGGGCGCAACGAGTGGTAAATCGACATGATAGCAGCACGGTGGTCAGTAACGTCGATGTGGTCACTGTTGATGTAGGCACAACCACGCGAGTGCGCGTTATGGTCGATCACAATGGCGCGACTGTACCTAAAAACTGGTTTGTTAAATTACCCTCATTGGCATGGCGGGCGCGGATGATTACCGCATTGCCGCGCTTACTGCATACCGAAGTACGCTTTTATAATGAACTGGCACACGCGGTGCCTGTGACCATGCCTGTTTGTTTAGCGGCACAAAGTCGGTTTGGCTGTGGTTCAACGCTGGTACTGGCGGATATTGCTGAATTTGAAGGCATTGCCAGTAGTCCACACGAATCATTAACTATTTCACAATCCAAGTTAATCATTGAACAACTTGCGCATTTTCATGGGCATTTCTGGAATACTGTGCATGAGCCTGATTATCGCTGGTTATCGGGTTCAGTACGCCGTCTGGAAGATTCATTAGGTTCTGCATTGGCAGTCCCATTAATGCAACGCGGCTTGCAATTAGCAGGCGCGGCAATTCCGTCACGATTACACAAACCCGCGTTACGTTATGCGCAGTCGCGCCGTAAGGTGATGAAATTTCTTGCCGCCGCGCCACAAACCCTTATTCATCATGATTGTCATTCGGGTAATTTATTTTGGAACAGCGATAAATCACACGCGGGGTTTCTCGACTGGCAACTAGTGCGTATGGGTGAAGGCGTGAGTGATGTTGCGTATTTTTTAGCCACCGCACTGAGTTCCGACACCCGACAACGGCACGAGTTAGAACTACTGACCAGTTACCGTCAAATACTTATTGCAAAAGGCGTAGTCGATATGGATGAATCCATGCTGATAGACCGCTACCGCGCTCATTTAACCTATGCGTTCGAGGCGATGATTGTCACCCTCGCCGTCGGTGGCATGATGGATTTAGAGCATAATTTGGAGTTAATACGCCGCGCCGCCGCCGCTGTCGATGCCTTAGATGCGTTTTCTGCGTTGCCTTTATAAATAGATTTTTATCACTCGGTTATAATGCGTTCACTGTTCAACTCACTCATTATTTTAAGCCCATGAAACTTTATCCCTTGTTTATCATGCTCTGCCTTGTGACCGTCAGCAACTGTTTTGCTGCCGAAAAAACCACCCTCCGTATCGGCATCCAAGCAGGCGGCACTGTCGAGTGGGAATTATCCGCACTCCCCGCTGAATCGGCTGATTTTAAAATTGAAGTGCATCCTGTCGCGACCGCCGAAGCGGGCAAAATCGCCTTACAGTCTGGCGCGGTTGATATGATAGTGTCCGATTGGATTTGGGTATCGGGTCTAAGAGCGCAGGGCGAAGATTTTACCTTTTATCCCTATTCCAGCACCGCTGGCGCGTTGGTTGTCCCCGCCAACAGCCCGATTCAGTCAGTCAAAGATTTAAGCGGTAAACGCCTAGGCATTGCGGGCGGCGAACTGGATAAAAACTGGTTATTACTGCAAGCTCTGGCACAAAAAGACTCGCTGGATTTAAACAAAACCGTCGAAAAAACCTTCGGCGCACCACCCTTAATCAGCGAGCAACTGAAACAAAATCGCGTTGATGCCGCCCTCACCTACTGGCATTTTGCCGCCCGTTTAGAAGCCGCAGGTTACCGTCAAATCATCGACGGCAGAGGCATTTTAAAAGGCTTGGGCATTGAAGAAAACGTTCCTAGTTTGGGTTATGTATTCAAACAAAGCTGGGCGGCAAGTCATACTGCGGCGGTCAATGGGTTTTTCAAAGCCAGTTCTGCTGCTAAAAAACAGCTATGCACTGATGATAGCGCGTGGCAAAAAGTCATCCCTTTAACCAAAGCGGATGATGCCGCCACACAAAACCTGTTACGCCAACGCTATTGTAACGGCGGCGTAGAACAATGGGGCGACAAAGAACAACAAGCCGCCGCCCGTATTTACACGCTATTGAAAGCCGCCAGTAACAGCCAATTGACAGGTAAATCTGACACGCTACAAACGGGTACGTTTTGGTCTGGTCAATAAGTCCTTCGTAGAGACGTTGCATCGCAACGTCTTTGACTTATTCCCACGCACCGTGTGAGAACGAGAAAATGCAAAACCAAGGTTAATAATGCAATTCAACAAATACCTGCCCAGCCTATCATTGCTGGTGTTGCTAGCC
>JAURYI010000044.1 GCA_030654015.1 Methylococcales bacterium
ACCCGTGGAAATTTGAGCGTAATAACCTAACGAGGAAACGCCCCAATGCTCAGGCACTTCACCTAACCATTCCACGCCTGAGTCTTTCATCGGTGCGTTAGGGTTTAAACCTTTGGTCACGGCATGACTAATGACTGCCTGACGTTTTTCCTTTAGCAGTTCGATAAGCCGCCGTTGTTTTTCAATCAGCGTATCAATCTTGGTAGTTTCGTGGTCGAGGAAGTTGGCGATTTTTTGTTGTTCATCGAGTGCTATTTTTGGAAATCCTAAATCTCTTAATACTCCTAACGATACAAAATTTTGTACTCCGCCTCTTGATTCCAATGAAAATTGAGTTTCACATTCATAACTTTGCAAAAAATAATTTAAAAAACCTGTGTTTATATTTTTATTTTTTGAGGTTTTAAATAAAGCAAGATTTTTAATTGCAAAATCATCTCGTTCATTAACTACAATCGGTGAACCAACTGTACCAATCATTGGCATTAAAATATCACCAATATCCACTTTTGAGCGTTTGATAATGGATAAATAATCTTCATTTGAAATGTGTTTGCACAATTCAAAATTAAGAACTCCAGAAGTAACATCTTTAGATGTTACTAACGGATAACTTTGCTCATTTATTTCAACGTAAGGCGGCGTATCATGAGTACCATCTCTAACGTCAACTAACATTTTTAATGCTGCAATTGACCAATGCTCAGGCACATCCCCCAACCACTCAACCCCAGACGCTTTATAAGCAGGATAGCGTTGGTATTTCATAGCGTGGGCGAAAAATTTGTATAATCGAATGCCTGTTGTGATGAATTTTCAAGCGTTGGATTTTCAGGTTTTTTGCCTGCGTCTTTACAATCTTGGAGATAGTCTTCAATTGCCGCATGAAACGACTGTTTCAATTCTGCGACTGAGCAACCATCAAAGGCAATCATGTCGCGTTCGAGATTGACCACACGCCCGAAGAAAATCTCATCTTCTTCGCTGTAGCTGATGTGTGCTTCGTAGTTTTTATAAATCATTGAATACCTGCCTTCTCTAAAAATTCGCGTAACAGTTTAACGACGTATATTTTGACTTCTTTTTGTGGATGCGGTGAGTGAATGTTGAGTGAATAACCGTTTAAATCTATCCGCACGCGAGAGCCTTTGTTTTGTTTAATGTTACCGCCTAACGCGATAATCAAACTTTCAATATCTGACCATTCGATTGAGGTCGGCGTAGGTTTTGCAAAAATAGCGGATTTTGTTTTTTTATGTTTGGCGTTCATGAATCCGACCGTGCAGTTTCAAACTCTTTGCGTAATAAATCGTTAATCAACACCCGCATTTTTTCAGGATTGAAATCACATTTTTTATTGAGATAGTCAAACACATCGGGGTCTATATCGACTGGGCTGGGTTTAGGTGCAAGTTGCTCATATTTTTTCATTTGTTCATCCGTAAAAGCCCCGCAACCATGCAAATCACACGCTGTTTCATAAATAGCATCAAGAATTGGACTTTTTTTAACATCATAGCGTTGGTATTTCATGAAACCGACCGCGCAATTTCAATATCCTTGCGTAACCAATCGTTAATTAAAACCCGCATTTTTTCAGGATTGAAATCACATTTTTTATTCAAATATGCCAAAACATCGTCATCTAAAATAATAGGCTGAGGCTCTAAACACATCTCTTTAAACTCATTCATTCTTTCGTCATCAATAACCCCAGCCGAGTGAAAATCAGTCATCGTTTCATAAACCGCTTCAAGGATTTTGCTTTTATTTTTGGTTTTAGTTTTCATAGTGAATTTCCTTTAATGAGTGAGTTTTTAAAAGTGAATCGAGCTTAACCTCTGACATTGTCAGCATTGTTTTAGCGGATTCTTTTAGCGCGATGAGTTCTATTTTACCGATATTATCCCGCTGATTTTTCTCAAATCCCAACACAAAAAACCAACGGTCATTTTTATTGGTGGCTATCAATGTCCGCACACTGCCACTTTTACCGCGATTGGGTAGCGCGATACGTTTTTTAAAAACCCCACCGCCTAAATCGGCATCAATCAAACCGCGCTCCATTTCATGCACTGCGATTACAAGCAAATCATCAGATAAATCTATTTTTTGCATCCAGCGTTCAAAAACGCGGGTTTTAAAAACACGCGGCATTATGAATGCACCTCTTGCAACAGTTTCATGATTTCCGCGCTGACGGCATCTAAGTCGGTATCAATGTCTAACAAATCACGCGGCGGCTGGTACTCATAAAAATGACGATTAAACGGGATTTCATAACCGACTATACCGATTTCGCCGTCTTTGTCATCGCGTTTAGTGGCATCTATCCACGCATCGGCAACGTGCGGCAAGACTTCTTTTTTAAAATAGGCTTCGTTGATAGCGTTGACGGTTTTGGACGGATCGAGCGCGACGTTTTCATTGTCGCGCAATTCGGAATCGGCTTGATATTCGATAATGTCGCCACCGACTTCAAACAAGCCATAAAATGGATTGGCAGTGGTTTTATGGGTTTTCTTGATGACTTTTTCGGCGGCTGGATTGCGCCAACTGATTGCGTCTTTGAGTTGTTTTTTCTCTTTGGTGTCGAGTGTAACAGCGGCTGTTTTACAGGCGACTTTGAGCGCGTTTTCAAACGTGTTCATGTCATTGTGTTGCGCGACACCGATAACGTTTTGCAGTTGTTTGGCTTTTGCTAACAGTTCTGTTTGGTCTTGCCACGTTTTAGGCTCAAGCACATCCTTGATTTGTTTTTCTTTCAGTTCAGGAAAATGAATTTTAAGGTGTTTGCGGATGTCGTCATGCCCCGTTAAAGCGTCACCAAATTCGGCATAAATTGATTTCATCGGGGCGTTCAAAGCACCCGTAGCGAAACGCAGTTCATTAATACGTTCATCGCTGAATTGATACGATTCACGCAACGGGCGTTCTATGGTGATGCGCCGATAGCCGAATTCGTAAGTATTGAAAATTTTGCTGGCGAAGGTTTTAACAGCTTCCGCTTTAGGATTGGCAGATTGACGACCGCGATTGCTTTTTTGTTCAGCAGGTTTATCGAGTTCACGCGCTGTAATGGCTTCAAAATCACCAAATGCGCGGGTAACGGTTTTAATGTCGGTTTCGTCCATTTCGTTACGTTTTGAACCCAGTGATTTACGCATTTTGCCGCATAAATTCACGGCGTTAATCAGTTGCACTTTGCCTTTACGTTCACGCGCTTTTTTGTTGGAAAGAATCCAAATGTAGGTGGAAATACCTGTGTTGTAGAACATATCCGTTGGTAAGGCGACAATCGCTTCCAGCAAATCTGCTTCTAAAATATAACGACGGATTTCAGATTCGCCAGAACCTGCGCCGCCCGTGAATAACGGTGAACCGTTTAAGATAATGCCTATGCGTGCGCCACCGTCTGCCGCGTCGCGACATTTACTAATCAGGTGTAACAAAAATAATAGCGAACCGTCAGAAACACGCGGCAAACCTGCACCAAAACGCCCAGCAAAACCTTTCAGCGTGTGTTCGTCTTTGATGTCGGCTTCAATCTTTTTCCAATCGACACCAAACGGCGGATTGGACAGCATATAATCGAATTTATCAGCATAAAGCTGGTCGTTTGATAAGGTGTTGCCGAGTTTTATATTGTTGACTTCCTGCCCTTTGATGAGCATATCGGCTTTACAAATGGCGTAACTTTCAGGATTGAGTTCCTGCCCGAAAGAACGAATCACGGCTTGCGGATTTAATTCGAACACATATTCCATACCCGATGACAGAAAACCACCCGTTCCCGCTGTTGGGTCGTAAATGGTGCGAATAATGCCGTCTTTGGTGAGCGCGTCATCATCTTCCATAAACACCAATGAGGTGGTTAAGCGCACGATGTCACGCGGGGTAAAATGTTCACCAGCGGTTTCATTGGAACTTTCTGCAAAACGGCGAATGAGTTCTTCAAATACTAAACCCATTTCATGATTGGAAATGGCTTTAGGGCTTAAATCGGTTTGCCGAACTTTTTGGACGATTTTATAGAGTAAATTGGCATCGTTTAACTGTCCGATAAATTCGACAAATTTAAAATGCTCAAAAATCTCGCGGGCATCTTTGGAAAAGCATTGAATATAGGATTCCAAATTAGCCGCAATACCCGCTTCACCCAATTTCGATAAATTCATTTTGGAGGTGTTGAAAAATGACAAGCCGTCTGTAGCGCGTAACAGTAATTTTTCTTGTGCGTCTTCGGGCAGGTTCATGGCGTGCACTTTTTCAACCTGTGCCAGAACAGCTTCTTTTCTGTCTTCTAAAACGCCTTCGAGACGACGCAATAAAGTGAAAGGTAAAATGATGCGCCCGTATTGGCTTTGTTTGAAATCGCCGCGCAGTAAATCAGCGAGCGACCAAATGAAAGCCGCTAGATTTTTGGTGTTTTGGGTCATAGTGTGATTGCGTATCTCGTTTATATCGAAAGGTGATAGGACACGCTTATTTTACTCACATTCATTTGATGCCCGTTGATTAAATGGACATTTACAAAAACGACAGGTCGCTTTAGAGACGCGCTAGAGCTTGTTTAAGACGTTCTTGTTATTCTGAAAAACGTAGTAGCAAACGCATATTTATGAATAGTATCAAAGAATAAGGATAGGATAGAATTGACCCACTAAAGAATATACAGTTTACTATTAACGTAATGTGCATATTCTTTGTTCTGGGGGATATTCAAATTTATTTTCACCCTACAAAAGAATAATTGGATTATGTTGCAACATCTCAAGGTACGTCCCCATCTGACGGCAGCATTAGTGCTTACAGGTATTATCCATTTCTTTTTGTTGCCCGAAAACTGGCGAACCGTTACGAGATTATTGACGGCATGGGATTTTGGTATCTTCCTTTACCTTATACTGATTTCAGTCATGATGAATAAATCAGGTGTAGATACAATCAGATCGCGGGCGGCTGAACAAGACGAGGGGGCTTTAATAATCCTTGTCTTCACTATCCTTACGGTCATGGCAAGTGTAGTCGCCATTGTGGAAGAACTGGCAACTGCAAAAGCCCAACATGCCAACACCCATATCATGCTAACGGCAATAACTATTGTCTTATCATGGCTGTTCATGCAGACCATGTTTGCATTGCACTATACCCATAAATATTATAATAATTGGGCAAACACCAAGAATAACGGGCTAAAATTTCCCGATGAAAACCTGCAACCCGATTATTGGGATTTTATATATTTCTCATTTATTATTGGCACGGCAGCACAGACAGCTGATATTAATATCACCTCAAAATCCTTTCGTCGTCTTGTGACGCTTCATTGCTTCATTGTATTTTTTTTCAACATGACGATTTTAGCGTTGACCATCAACATAGGTGCCAGTCTACTCTCTGCCCCATGATCAGTTCTGTTTTAGATGCCGATTAGTTTGTTGGTTATGAAAGCCAATCTGATTAAGTTGCCAGCGTTCCAAGCAAAATTCTTGTTGCATAGATTTTCTTAATTAATTACCACCCACTTTTAGCGGGCGGGTTATTCTTTGTTGGCTTCAACTGGAATGGTAAGCGTGACTTCATCGCCGACATTAGGCGCGTACTTACCCATATTAAATTCAGTCCGTTTGACTACCGTTGTAGCGTTAGCACCGCAAGCGTCTTTTTTCAGTATCGGGTGCGGCATACAGTGAAAAGAAGTGACGGTCAGTATCACAGGTTTAGTAATGCCTTTTAGTGTCAGTGCGCCATCAACGGATACTAATTCATCACCCTTGAATTTGAATTGATTAGCTGTGAATGTTGCTGTTGGATACTTGGCAGTATTCAGGAAATCTTCACCCTGAATGTGTTCGTTGAATAACGAGGAACCCGTGTTGACCGAGGTGGTGTCAATCGTGACTTCGACTGACCCTGTTTTCGCTTGGCGATCAATGATGATTTTGCCTGCTGCCTTATCGAAACGGCTTAACTGCGTTGAATAGCCAAAATGATTATAAGAAAAACGCGGTAAGGTATGATTTTCGTCAATCGTGTAGGTTTCTGGTGCGGCTGATGCTGCGGTTGAGAATAATGTAGCTAATGACAATAATGCAAGGCGTTTCATGGCAGTTTCCTATTATTTTAAGGGTTGTTCATTTAGTATCTTTCTAATGAGATTAAAAATTTCAGTGAGTGTATCTTAATTTTTAACCCCTATTCGATTAACTTTAAAACAATTAGTTTCTGTTCAAATACCCATGTTTAGATCAGTACGTTTGCTTTCACTTCCATTGTTGCTGTGCAGTTGTGTTATCGTGCCATGGACAACCGAAGTTTATAATTCTCACTGCAAATTTATCACAAAACAGAGTGAACTAAAGCCAATCTATGTTGCGGCTCTTGGTGGCTGTAAAGATGAACAATGTGCGGGGTTGCTGGTTTTTGCAGGAGCTGCGACTACGATTAGTGCCATTATTTCTGGAAGTATTGTAATTGTCGAGAATATTGCTTAGAACCTGTTCAAAATCTACGTTAACTAAGTGATAATAGCGGGATGAGAAAAAGTTATCCCAGTGACATTAGTCG
>JAURYI010000068.1 GCA_030654015.1 Methylococcales bacterium
CGCGGGTTAAAGCGTAGTACACCTTCTTAGTTATGACGGGTAAAGTTGCTAGACCTGCGGGGTTTTTAAAACCTCGCAGGTCTTTATCACACGTCATAATAAAATGGACTGACTACTAGGTTTGTACTCCGCCATATCAAAATATAAAAATCAGGTCTAGCTATATGAGCAACATCGACGAAGCGGACGTGACCAACGCGAGCGCGATGAGCCTACTTAATACCTGCTCAGCCGCTACACCTCCTAAGGCACGCGCGGCAGCGTCCAGCGGGTGCGGCTGTGGTTGGCGTGGACACAATTAACAGCAGGGCAGTCATAGTCGCAGTAATCGCTACATTATTTTTTATCATCGTGTTAGGTCTCTTGAGTATAGGGCGGATGTTTATGGTGCGATTTTTTGAAATACGACGAAGTATTGCTGCGGTAAAAAGTCATGCGTTTGCACCAGTTTATAACCTGCCGCTTTCAACTCTTCAGTGACTTTTTCGAGACTGACCAGATGTTCTTTTGGCGGGCCATTGGGGGATTCCATATTAAAATCCACCAGCACCAAACGCCCATCGGCGTTAAGCGAAGCAGCCAAGTTGCTGAAATAAGCCACGCGATTGCCGATGTGATGATAGGCATCAACAAACAGCATGACATCAACAGGTTCAGCTAAATTGGGACTTTCGGCACTTGCCTGTACGGGTGTGATGTTAGTGAGATTTTCACGTTTGGCGCGTTCGCCCAGATAGCGCACCATGTCGGGTTCAATATCAGCGGCAAATACTTTGCCTTCCAGTACACGTTTGGCAATGCGCACACTGAAATAGCCTGTACCCGCGCCCACATCGGCAACAAGGGCGTTAGGCGGTAATGTTAGTGCGTCAATGATTTGCTCAGGTTTTTGCCACGCATCGCGCTCAGGCTGGTCGAATTTTTTTGCCCATGCCTCAGCATCATTAAAACGGTGGTGATACGCGCCATCACTGTTTTTTCCTTGGTGTTTGCCCATGTGATGCGCATTCATGTCTTTATGCTTCATCGGCTGTTCAGCGGATGCAGTTGTTGCCGTCTGTGCGGCGAACACACTGCCACTGCCTATCAGTAGTAAAGCGACTATGGTATTTTTTATCATTGTGTTATTGCTCCTTATTACGCGGTTGTTGCCGTATTGACGGCAGATTATTGTTCATTATTTGTTATTTAAGCGTGTGATAAACGCCGACTACCGTTAAGATTAAAGCCAATAATAAACTTAACGAACCCAGCACACCAAAAAGCACCCGAATGAATTTCACACATCAGTTGATGCAAGGGAATGACTGCTGCCTCGTCGCTGACCGTCATTTCAGGTAACATTTTCGCCTCTTTATCATTTTTCTTATTGGTTTCTGCGGCGTAAACTACTTGTGAAACAGCGAAAGCCAAGATACTTATCGCAAATAATGGTTTGTTGTGCATTCTTAAGTCCTTAATAGATAAAATAAATCAGGTATCCAAACCACCATTGCAGTATATTTTTGATGTTTAACCATTTGCTTGGACAAGATAAAACAGAAGCACATTAGAAAATTTGAATACGGTCATATAAAGCAAAACAAATGCCAAGTATTTATTTTATAAAAATCATATAGTTAAAAGAGTGGTAACCTTTCTTACATAAAAAGTACGGCATATAACGGATTACCATGCGTTGAATAACTAATTTTGAGATAAACAAAATGCCCAAATCACTCTTACTGTGTTTGCTGATTGCAGCAAATACCGCCAGCGCACACGTCAGCGAACATCTTGATTACACCTATTACACGGCAACTGCGGATGCCAATAGTTCACTGCGAGAAACTTTAAATAAAGCAACGCCGATTCGTGAAGATAATCGTTCATTTCATGGTTATACAAAATGGAATGTGAAGTGGAATTATCGTTGGTTTGAACAAGCGAATGGGCGGTGCAAAATTACGACGGTAACGACCGAGGTAACGGGTAACATTACTTTGCCTGAATTAGTGGGTGCGACAGCTGAGCAGACAGCCGCGTTTGATAAGTATTTATCGGCACTGCGGGTGCATGAATTAGGTCATTACGATATTGGCAGAGAAACCGCGACTGCAATTGACAGTGGCATACTTGCATTGCCTCAAATGTCCAGTTGCAAGAAGCTGGAAGCGACGGCGAACGCGCTGGGTTATCAAACACTGGATGATTACAAAGCGCGAGAAAAACAATATGATGCTTCAACTAATCATGGTGAGACACAGGGTGCGTCGCTTGACAGGTAGTGTTTTAAAAAGCATTTGAACACCGACGAACGCGCAACTATCTGTTATCATTAGTCATTGTAATGCCGACACCGCGTTGGCATTCTTGTTAATCTTAAAGAGTCTGTTAATGCCCTCCGTTAAATTTTCCGCGTTACCGTTAAAACCCGCCCTGCTTGAAAACATTGAATCCTTGGGTTACACCGAGATGACCCCGATTCAAGCCGAAAGTCTTCCCCATATCCTCGAAGGTCACGATGTGATTGCCCAAGCAAAAACGGGCAGCGGCAAAACCGCCGCGTTTGGCATCGGCTTGTTGTCGCGTCTGGATGTCAGTAGTTTTCGCGTGCAAGCCTTGGTGGTTTGTCCGACCCGCGAACTGGCGGATCAAGTCTGTAAAGAAATCCGCCGACTGGCGCGATTCACACAAAACATCAAAGTATTATCATTGTGCGGCGGTGTGCCGTTCGGCCCGCAACTGGGTTCATTGGAACACGGCGTACATATCGTGGTTGGTACACCTGGTCGTTTACAGGAACATTTGCGTAAACGCAGTCTGCGCTTGAGCAACTTGAGAATGCTGGTGTTGGATGAAGCTGACCGTATGCTGGACATGGGTTTTGAAGACGCGGTAAAAGACGTGATTTCCTACGCGCCGACCCATCGACAAACGCTGTTATTTTCCGCGACCTATTCAGACCAGATTCGCGCCATGAGTAAGGAGTTTCAATTCAAACCGATAACGGTCAGCATTGAACACAGTCATCATGACAGCGGCATCGAACAACGGTTTTATAACACTACTAAAGCACACCGATTAAACGCGCTGGGTTATTTATTAGCCTATCACCGCCCTGAATCCACCGTGGTGTTTTGCAATACTAAACGTGATTGCCATGACGTGACCAAAGCTCTGGAAAACAGCGGCTTTTCGGTACAGGAGTTGCATGGCGATTTAGAACAAAAACATCGGGATCAAGTATTGGTAAAATTCGCCAATAAAAGTTGTTCAGTATTAGTGGCGACTGACGTTGCCGCGCGGGGTTTGGATATTACCGACTTACAAGCGGTGATTAATTACGAACTACCGTGGGATGCCGAGATTTATGTGCATCGTATCGGGCGTACTGGTCGGGCAGGTAAAGAGGGCTTAGCGTTGAGTTTGTGTATCGAAGCGGAATTACCGCGTGTCAAAGCCATTGAAGATTATCAAAATTCCACCAGCGTATGGGATGAAGTCGCGCCGTTCCAACTCAGTTACGAGGAACGTTTTCAGCCACCGATGGTGACTTTATGGCTGGATGACGGACGCAGAAATAAAATCCGTGCGGGCGATATATTGGGTGCGTTGACAGGTGAGGGCGGTATCGCAGGCAGTGAAGTCGGCAAGATTGATATTTTTGATGCGCATTCTTATGTCGCCATCAAGCGTGATAGCGTCGATAAAGCCTTGGCGTGTTTAAAAAACGGCAAGGTCAAAGGGCGCAGTGTGATGGTGCGTAAGTCGTTGTAATGATGCAATGGAATCAAAAATCATGATTTTTGACTCCGCGTGTCTGCATCACTGTGTTTTTTACCATTACCGTAACAGGTGGGTGCGACAAATCACGCCTACCTGTTCTTGCGAATAGTGCTTAACGCAAAAAATCAGGCAACTCTTGCAACACAAACAGCTGTTGTAGCGCGTGGGCTTTATCGTCTGCGGTGTTATAGCCCCACAGGGCAAATATTAATTGCACCTTCGCTAGTGCTGGTTCTTTCTGCACATTTAATAAGGTAGGTAGGCGGTCTTCCACAAAACGAATATCAGCGGTTGGTTGCTGTTGCAGTAACAGGGTTAAAATTTCAGGCTTGGTTTTATTGCGATCCAGTCCAAAAATCCGCTCATCATCAAGTTCTATGCCATTGGCTTGTAAAATCTGTTTAACGAAGCGTTCCTGTTTAGTAGTGATGATGTACCACTCATGCGTGAGTGCTTGTAATTTGTCGGCAATGGAAGGAAATAACGGATTCATCGCCACCCAATCCGCCAAATCATCGGCTATCCACGCATCTCTAATCGCACCAAAGCGTTGTTTCAACTCATCAACCGTGATCTTTGCATCCTGCATTAAGGCTTGAATTTTTGCCGCATAATCGCGGTAAATCGCCTCGGTAGTATTGCCTAAATATAACAAACGCATGGCTAAAATAGCTTCATAGCCCGTTTCAATAATCGGTCTTATCAAACGGAACTGTTCTACCATTTCAGGTGGTACATCGGTTGGCATATCCTGCCAGATGGTTTGCGCCGCTTTCCAGCCAGTCATCCCTGTTTCTACCGCGCTGTCGCAAATTACGCCGTCAAAATCCAGCGCGTACACAATTGAATGTTTCATGATTTTTTTAAAGTTTAAGTGAAGTAATGCGCGGTATTGTAGCCAATCGGAGCGCGAATAGGTAAGAAGCTCTTGTCCACGAAAGACACGAAAAGCACTAAAAATAATGATGTGACTGTAGGCAGTAAGCCAAGCCTGTATTTTTGGGTGGTGTATTATTTATTATCGTTCCAACGCTCCGCGTTGGAATGCGTCTGAGGACGCTCCAGCGTCCTTATTTCAGTTTGTGTTTTATTGATATATTGCCATTTTAATGAAGATGCTGGAGCGTCAACGGCTGCATTCCAACGCCGAGCGTTGGAACGATGATATTTTTTCGTGCCTTTCGTGCTTTTCGTGGACTATGGCTTTTTCATGCGTAACCGCAGTCAATATTAAGGCACAAATTCTACAGTAATCTGCCGTGAATCGGCATTGCCGACGCTATCGACCGCGCGTATTAGATAAATTCCGCCATAACTGGGCAACCATGAAAAGGTTTCTGACGCGCTGGTTTTGCTGATGAAACTTTTATTGGCAAACCAGAAAATATCTTTGCCGTTGCGACTGTTGGCGCGTAAACCGATGGTGCTGGGTTTGCTGGCGCGTAGCGTGTAGGTGCCTGCCATGGACGGCGAGACAATTTCAGGAATATCGGCACCTGCGGTCAGTGCGTCGTAACAGCTGGGTAATACAGGCGGCTGGCGGCGCGGCATACCTGCTTCTAAAAATAATTTATACATCTCACTCGACCAAAATTCATACACTTCTTTGCGGCTGTTGGGCTGGTCTTTACACACCACCGCGCCGCTGGTGTTATCAAAATACACCGCACGATGTAATACGCTGGTTTTAATCGGCGATTTGGTGGGAATAAACCATGTTTTTGCTAACGCGGGACAATCTGCATTCGGCAAATCACCGCTTGCCGCGCACACATCAATCTCGCGCACATTGGCAGGTGGAATGGCAGGTTCGTTGTCCAAACCTCTGAGTAAATGCTGGGTGCGCATACTGTCAACAATGGTAAAAAATAACGGCGCGGCGGTTTGAATGCCGACAAACGCGGTATTGCCTGTATTATCAAAATTGCCCACCCACACCACCAACACATAATGCCCGACCACACCGACCGTCCACGCATCTTTAAAACCCCATGATGTGCCTGTTTTCCACGCCACTTTGGGCTTGGCGCGGCGTTTGGAATCGGGACGGATATTATTGGTCAGCATATCCAGCGTAATAAATGCTGATGCGTCGCTGAGTAATGCCAGTGACGGTTCTGTATCGGCTGGTACATCGGTGCGGTATTGCACCGAACGCAATGCCCCGCGATTTGCCAGCATGGCGTACAATTTTGCCAGTTCTTCCATTGTGACTTCACCGCTACCCAGCGTTAAAGACAGCCCATAATGATCCTCGGTATTCAACCCTGAAACCCCCGATTGTTTAAGAAAACCATACAAACTGGGTGAGGATAATTTTGCGGCAACGGTCAACGCGGGAATATTGCGCGAGCGTACCAACGCATCCTGTACGGTCACAGGGCCGATAAATCGCCCGTCAAAATTTTCAGGATTAAACGCGCCAAACGAGGTGGGTGTATCGGCTAAGACGGTACGCGGATGCACCAAACCCTGATCCAAGGCTAACGCATAAACAAACGGTTTTAAGGTTGAACCAGGCGAGCGTTTAGCAAATACGCCATTCACTTGCCCCGAAATGCGTTTATCCCAAAAATCTGCTGAACCCACCAGCGCGTTCACCTGCATGGTGTGGGTATCCAGCAATAACACCGCCGCGTTGCGGATGCCAGCAGAACGATTTTGAGTAATGTAATTATCCACCAATTGCTTGGTATTTTTCTGCACCGCTAAATCAATACTGCTTCTGATGCTGCGCTGGTCGGGGTAATGTTTGAGCAGCCAATTGGTTAAATGCGGCGCAAGAAACGGCTTATCGGCTCTGGCATTGACCGCTAACGGCAGAGCAAAATCAGCCGCATAACGTTTATCTTGCGGGTAGTTTTTTAACCAGCGTTGCCACAAGCGTTGGCGTGCGTCTAACAATGCAGGCGGTAATTGCCGATTAGGCGCACGGCGTACGGGATTTTGTGGAATCACCGCCAGTGTTAGAGCTTCAGTTAAACTCAGGTCGCTCACAGGTTTATGGAAAAAAATCAAACTTGCCGCCGCTACGCCTGAGATATTGCCGCTATAGGGTGCGCTATTCAAATACGCTTCTAATATTTCCTGTTTGCTATAACGCAATTCCAGCCAATACGCCGCCGCAATTTGCCACAATTTACCGCCGATGGTGCGGCTGTTGATGTCGTATAACTGGCGCGCCACCTGCATGGTAATGGTCGATGCACCTTGTCGCGCTGCTTTGCCGTAAGTCATCCACACCGAGCGCGACAAGGCAAACGGATTAACGCCTAAATGGCGATAAAACCAGCGGTCTTCATACAGTAACGTCGCTTGTTGTACGCTGTCAGGAATGTCGGCTAACGGTGTCCAAACGCGATACTGCTGATCTGTTGCCAGTGTTAAGCGCAATAATTCACCATGCCGTGCATAAATGGCGGTCGAATTGGTATAGAAGCTGGACAGCGGCGGTTTCGGCGCGTAATGCACATAAAGAATGCCGCTCATCATCAATAAGGTGCTAATGATGATTAGCTTATGAGAGAGCCTAAGGCGAATTTTGCGCATGAATGATGAGGTCGGGTTATCAGTAAAGTGTTATATCTTAGTTTGAAACAACAATCGGCGAAAATCAAAACGCCGTTACGTTATAATGCAAAATTACTGACGGCTTAAGTAACACAGTCCATAATTTTACCATTTACTCCAAACCTTATTGATACATCATGTTTTTAATTCCAGATGCAGTTGTTCGTTTTTTTCATCGCATGGCTTCACCGCCGCATTTTTATGCACTCACTGAAAAATTAATGCCGTGGTTGGTGGCGATTTTTGTCCTGCTTACCGCCGCAGGATTATACGGTGGTTTAGTGTTAGCACCGCCTGATTATCAGCAAGGCGACAGTTACCGCATTATTTATATTCATGTCCCTAGTGCGTGGATGTCGCTGTTTATTTATATGGTGATGGCGGCGGCGGGCGGTATCGGCTTGGTGTGGCGCATTAAATTGGCGGAAGTGGTCGCTATCAGCAGTGCGCCTATCGGAGCAAGTTTTACCTTTATCGCGTTGGTCACTGGCTCATTATGGGGCAAACCGATGTGGGGAACGTGGTGGGTGTGGGATGCTCGCCTGACTTCCGAACTGATTTTATTATTTTTATATCTGGGCGTGATTGGTTTGTATGGCGCGATAGATGACAAGCGCGTAGCGTCTAAAGCGATTGCGATTTTAGCGTTGGTCGGCGTGGTCAATATCCCCATTATTCATTATTCAGTCGAATGGTGGAATACGTTACATCAAGGCCCGACGGTGACTAAAATGGATAAGCCGTCGATTCATGTTTCTATGCTGGTGCCGCTATTATTAATGGCTCTGTCCTTTAAAATGTATTATGTCATCGCCATGTTGCAACGGGCGCGAGTGGAATTATTACAGCGTGAACGCAATGCGCAATGGGTTAAAAATATGCTAGTGGAGAAACAATCATGACGTTTAACAGCTTAGCTGAATTTTTTGCAATGGGCGGGTATGCCTTTTATGTGTGGACTTCTTACGGCTTAACGCTGGTTGTCCTGCTTGCCAATATCATCATTCCCATCTGGCAACGCAAACAATTATTACGTTCTTTATCTCTCAAGCAACAACGGTCAGAATAATGAAACCTGCAAGAAAACAACGCTTAATGCTCATCGGCTTAATGGTGCTGGGTGCCAGTGTCGCGACTGGTTTTGCGTTAAAATCGTTTAATGAAAATTTGATGTACTTTTTTTCCACCACTGATGTGATGGACGGCAAAGCCCCAAAAGACGCGCTGTTTCGTTTGGGCGGCATGGTAATTAAAGGCTCTGTCGAACGCCCCAACGACGGCATGATGGTGCGTTTTAAACTGACTGATTTTAGTAAAGAAGTCACCGTAGAATACACAGGCATCTTGCCCGATTTATTCCGTGAAGGGCAGGGCATTGTTGCCAACGGCAAATTAAATAGTCAGGGGGTATTCATTGCTCAGGAAGTGCTGGCAAAGCATGATGAAAATTATATGCCGCCTGAAGTTAAAGGCAGTTTGAAAAATCAGCCCGCCGCGCCGCAAAAATAATGATTGCCTGCTGGGTGCGATAATATCGCACCCAGTCACTGTGGAATACGCCTCATGCCCACCGATAAACACAAACCGTTCAAACTGCACAGTCCGTTTCAACCTGCGGGCGATCAACCCGAAGCGATTAAGCAGCTTATTGAAGGGTTGAACGATGGTGAAGTTCATCAAACCTTATTGGGCGTAACAGGTTCAGGTAAAACTTTTACCATTGCCAATGTCATCGCGCAAACGCAACGCCCCGCGATGATTATGGCTCAGAATAAAACACTGGCGGCGCAGTTATACGGCGAAATGAAAGAATTTTTTCCAGAAAACAGCGTGGAATATTTCGTGTCCTATTACGATTATTACCAGCCAGAAGCCTATATTCCTGCTTCCGATACCTTTATCGACAAAGATGCGTCGTTAAACGAACACATCGAACAAATGCGTTTGTCTGCCACCAAAGCCTTGATAGAACGTAGCGACACCATCGTAGTCGCCACCGTGTCGGCGATTTACGGCTTAGGCGAGCCTGAATCCTATTTTCAAATGGTGCTGCATTTAGTCAAAGGCGATTTAATCAGTCAACGCGCGATTGTCCGTCGTTTGGCGGAAATGCAGTACACGCGCAACGACATAGAACTGCGTCGTGGTACATATCGAGTGCGCGGTGAAGTGATTGATATATTTCCTGCCGAAGCCGATGCCGAGGCCTTACGCATTGAATTATTTGATGATGAAGTCGAGCAGTTAGCACTGTTTGACCCGTTGACAGGCGAGATAATCCGCCGCTTGGCACGTTTCACGGTGTATCCAAAAAGTCATTATGTCACGCCGCGTGAACAGCTGTTAGTTGCTGTCGAATCCATCAAAATAGAATTAAAAGAGCGGTTGGCCGAATTGTATTCGCTCAATAAATTAGTCGAAGCGCAACGCTTGGAACAGCGCACGCTGTTTGATATAGAAATGATTTTAGAAATCGGCTATTGCTCAGGCATCGAAAACTATTCCCGCTATTTATCAGGCAGAGGCGATGGCGAATCACCGCCGACGCTCTTTGATTATTTACCGGACAACGCGCTATTAGTTTTGGATGAAAGTCACGTTACCGTGCCGCAAATCGGCGCGATGTATAAAGGCGACCGTTCACGCAAAGAAACGCTGGTGCAGTACGGCTTTCGTTTACCGTCCGCATTGGATAATCGCCCGTTACGCTTTGATGAATTTGAAGCCAAATCGCCGCAACGCATTTATGTGTCTGCCACGCCCAGCCATTACGAAAAAGACCATTGCGGCGCGTTTGTTGAACAAGTAGTCAGACCGACGGGCTTACTGGATCCTGTGGTTGAAGTGCGTCCCGCGACTACACAAGTCGATGATTTATTATCAGAAATTACCAAGCGCGTTAAAATTAATCAGCGGGTGTTAGTCACGACTTTAACCAAACGTATGTCAGAAGATTTAACCGAATACCTGATTGAACACGGTATCAAAGTGCGCTATTTACATTCCGATGTCGCAACCGTGGAGCGCATGGAAATTATTCGTGATTTACGTTTAGGCACGTTTGATGTGGTGGTCGGTATCAATTTATTACGCGAAGGATTGGATATTCCCGAAGTATCGTTAGTCGCTATTCTCGATGCTGATAAAGAAGGCTTTTTGCGTTCTGTGGTGTCGTTAGTGCAAACCATCGGACGCGCGGCGCGTAATTTGAACGGCAAAGCGATTTTATACGCCGACAAAATCACCCGCTCCATGCAGCAAGCGATTGATGAAACTGACCGCCGCCGTGAAAAACAACACGAATTTAATATCAAGCACGGTATAGAACCTGTCAGTATTAACAAATCCATCACTGATATTTTACAAACCGCCATGCCCGCCAATGGCGCAACTTACACTAAGATAGGTTTTGAAGTTGCAGAACCTGCCGCTGATTATCACAGCATGACTCCCAAACAACTGAGCAAAAAACTCAAGCAGCTGGAAGATGCAATGTATCAACACGCAAAAAATCTGGAATTTGAACAGGCGGCAAAACTCAGGGATGAGATAAAATTATTGCAGGAGCAGGTGTTGGTTTAGTAGCGATAATAACTGCCAGTCCTGTCAGGCATAGCTATCTACAC
>JAURYI010000069.1 GCA_030654015.1 Methylococcales bacterium
GCAATGTTTATGATTGTGATTAAGTGTAGTCATGATGCGAGTGGCACATAAAAATTCAACGTTACAGTATAACATTGAATTGTTGAACATCTCTACAAGGCAGAGAAAATGCACTTGCTACTTAAATAAGTAAATATTTTGTCAATGTTTTGTATAGATATATATTGACAAAACATTGAGCAACGAGTAATTTAATAGCCGAGAGTTACTACTTTTCTCGCCGTTTAAATTACTAAAACTCCTCTATAACCCCCTTTCAGGTATTTTGTGGAAGGGGGACTTTTTATGAATCATAATTGCTAGGTGAATACATTGATGACATCAAAAATTTTGCAAAGCATCAAATTCATACTGGTCGCTAATTTCATGATCTCAGTGATGTTATTCACAACAGGCAGCCTGTTGTCTCTATCAGATCAATACTCTCTATTTGACTTTAATGAGGAGCTGTATGGCGAACTGGTAAACAATATCAGAATGACACTAGTTTACCTGTCGTTCACCGAGATAGCCGTTTGTGTTTATTGCATTGTCAGCAAAAAAACTCTGGCCTTTGTATTAGTCGGATTCTTTTTTATCTTAATGCTGGGATCAGTCCGTTTTTACGGTGAAATCAACGATGTTGAGATAGATGACAATCTTTACTTATTCTTTTTGTACACAGGCGTATCGCATATTCTCTTCGGTGCTCTGTCAAATTTAAAAAAAGACTTGTACCAGTAACACGAAACCATTGTTCAAGCTCACCATTTATACCCTATCCAAGTATTCTAAAACCAAGGGATAGACAAAAACCTACCCTTCCCTGCTTCAAATAACCATGTCTCTTTTAAAGCCCGCCAGCACAGTCTGTTAAACTCTATCGATCACATCGCTCGAATTTAACCGCCATGTCAAAAAGCGAAGAAAATGCCTGTTATGCTATTTTAATGACAAAGAGTCTGACATCTGTACCCTCTGCAATATGAATCCTTTAATGAAACGCGCTACTATGGTACTTTTGTACTATCTTTAGAAAAGTTCAGAAACCAACATAAAGTGCTTAAAATTATGTCTACCCTCGAAGATAACGCCGACGTGACTAATACCGAATCATCGTTTTCCATTGCCGAAGATGATGGACTATCTGCTATTAATGTATTAGTCCCTACGGTCAAAAATAAACGGATAGCCACCCGTTATATGAGGGATGATATTGCCGTCGCCTTGTGTGAAATAACCCCATTCAGTTTTGGTAAAGAAATTTTTATTGATTTTGTTAAATTAAATGACATCACAGGCAGGGGTATATCCTTTTTCAGCACCCAACAGATTGCCGTTAATAAAAAAGTCATTCTCAATCTTCGGTTTCATTCCGACATGACGTTCAAAATAAATGCCACCATTATTTATCGCTCCAACGTATCGCCTTATCAATACGGCATAAAATTCGATCACGACCACCGTGAACTCAGCGATCACATTCTGGACACCCAACGCACCCTCGTCTTTAAATAATGACTTCTTACACCTTAAGCGACCTTATCATTTACCCCGTAAAATCTTTGGCAGGCATTCATTTACCCCATTGGCAAGTCACCTCAACAGGTTTGCAATACGATAGACAATGGATGCTGGTTGATAATCAGGGACAATTTTTAAGTCAACGTCGTTTGCCGAAAATGGCGTTGATTAAAACCGCATTAACCGCCGAACAACTGATTTTATCCGCACCACAGCAAGAAAATTTAGTGCTGTCATTAGCACTGACAGGCGGCGACGTGATTGTCAGCACCATCTGGCACGATCAATGCGCGGCGCGTAGCGTTTCGTTAGATGCCGATAAATGGTTCAGCGATTTTTTAGAAACCGATTGCCGCTTGGTGTATTTACCCGATGACGTGATACGCCCTGTTGATGCTAAATACGCCGAAGCGACTGACCAAGTCGGTTTTGCCGATGGTTTCCCCTTCTTAATCATTGCAGAAAACTCTCTCGTGGCATTAAATCAAGCCATGCAGCTTGATTTAAGTATGAATCGCTTTCGCCCTAATTTAGTGATTGCGGGTTGCGAAAGTTATGCGGAAGACAGTTGGCGCGAGATTCGTATCGGTGACATTGAATTTAAATTGCCGAAACCGTGTTCGCGCTGTGCTGTTCCCACCATTGACCCTGACACGGCACAAACAGGTAAAGAACCACTGACCACCCTCAATAGGCTACGAAAATGGCAAAACAAAGTCTATTTCGGGCAGAATGCTATCCATAATAAAAGCGGTAGTTTAACCGTCGGTGCTAAGGTACACATCATACTCAACGGCGAAAAACAGCCGCCGCTTTAAGTCGCTTAAGTAATAATGTTATTATTGAACAATTACACACATTTTCCATTCATTCCTTATAAACATTCATGAAAATTTTAATTACTGGCGGCGCGGGTTTTATTGGTTCTGCGCTGGTGCGTTATTTGATTAACGACACCGAACACAGCGTTGTTAATGTCGATAAACTGACTTATGCGGGCAATCTTGAATCGCTTAAATCCATAGAGGCAAGTCCGCGTTATGCCTTTGAACACGCCGATATTTGCGACGCACCGAAAATGGCTGAGATACTTAATACTCACCAACCCGATGCCATTATGCACCTAGCGGCAGAATCTCATGTAGACCGCTCAATTGACGGCCCTGCGGCATTTATTGAAACCAATATTATCGGCACTTATACGCTATTAGAAGCGGCGCGTAGCTATTGGCAAGCCCTGCCTGAGACAAAAAAAGCCGCGTTTCGGTTTCACCACATTTCCACCGATGAAGTGTATGGTGACTTGGAAGGCGTGGATGATTTATTTACCGAAGAAACGTCTTACGCACCCAGCTCCCCCTATTCAGCCTCTAAAGCCAGCTCGGATCATTTAGTACGCGCGTGGCAACGGACTTATGGCTTGCCTGTATTAGTCACCAACTGCTCCAATAATTACGGGCATTTTCATTTCCCTGAAAAACTCATTCCGCTGGTTATTTTAAATGCACTGGAAGGCAAACCATTACCCGTTTATGGCAATGGCTTACAAATCAGAGACTGGCTGTTTGTTGATGACCACGCCAGAGCCTTATTGACTGTGGTTGAAAAAGGGCAAATCGGTGAAACCTACAATATCGGTGGGCATAATGAAAAACCCAATATCACCGTAGTCAAAACCATCTGTGCTTTATTGGAAGAACTCAAACCCAATAAACCCGATGGTGTCACGCATTACGAAGATTTAATTACTTACGTCACCGACCGCCCAGGTCATGATTTACGTTATGCGATTGATGCCAGTAAAATTGCCCGAGAACTGGGCTGGACACCTGCGGAAACCTTTGAAACAGGCATGAGAAAAACCGTGCAGTGGTATATCAATAATCTGGATTGGTGTCAGCATATTTTAGAGCGTAAGTTGCAAGTTAAAAGCGAGTAGCACATCACTCGTAAAGACGTTGCACCGCAACGTCTTTTTTACCCCAACGATAACAACTTACGCTAAAATGCCCTTCATCATAGTCACAACCCCTTGCATTCAATTATGTTAAAAAAAATCGCTCCTATCGTAATGACCTCTTGCTTATTAGTCGCCTGTGCGACCAGCCCCACAGGCAGAAGTCAGTTATTGATTATGCCTGATGCGCAAGTTGACCAAATGGGCTTGCAGGCATTTGCAACACTAAAACAACAAAAACCCATTACCCAGAATCCGCAATATAATCAACTGGCTAGCTGCGTTGCAGGAGCTATCACGCAACAAGTCGGCGGTAGCTGGGAAGTGGTGGTGTTTGAAGATTCATCCCCTAATGCCTTTGCCTTGCCCAGTAATAAAATCGGCGTTCACACAGGCATGATTACGCTGGTGGCGGGTAATCAGGAACAATTAGCGGCCGTCATCGGGCATGAAATCGGACACGTTTTAGCCAAACACAGCAACGAACGCGCCTCCCAAGATATGGCGGTTAATCAGGGCTTAGGCATGGTGCAAGCGATGAGTAATCCGCAAACCACAATGGGACAAACAGGCATGGCATTACTGGGTCTGGGTGCAGAATACGGCATCTTGAAACCCTATAGCCGCGAGCATGAAAGCGAAGCGGATATTATCGGCATGGATTTAATGGCAAAAGCAGGCTTTGATCCCAGTCAAAGTATCACCCTGTGGCAAAAAATGGATCAAGCCTCGCAAGGTCAACAACCTATCGAATTTATGTCTACCCACCCTGCACACGCCACCCGCATTCAGCAGTTACAGCAACATCTGCCCCAAGCAATGGCGTTATTTCAACAAGCACAGGCAATGGGCAAACAGCCGCGTTGTCAGTAGTTAAACTATCGTAAGGAGATGTTATGCTCTATCTATTAGCGATTTTATTACCCCCTGTTGCCGTCTTATTTTGCGGCAAACCGATACAATTTATTTTGAACATTATTTTAACCTTATGTTTCTATTTACCCGGTGCTGTTCATGCGATTCTGGTGGTCAACAGCCATCTTGCCGATAAACGCGCAGAGCGTATAGAGCAAGCGATTAGAGACAATCATAAACTTTAGGTTTTTATCGTTTCTACGCTCAGCGTAGGAATGCCTCTGTTGACGCTCCAGCGTCATACAACGTGATAGCGTTGTTGAAGAAATTCTCATGCTGGAGCATGGGAACACTAAAAATAATAAAAAAATGAACCCACACCTAAGCCAATTACACCCCTATCCGTTTGAAAAACTGGCACAACTCAAACACGGCATAACACCACCTGCTGATAAATCACCGATTATGTTATCCATCGGTGAACCTGCTCATGCCACCCCGCCGTTTATTAAAGAAGCGTTAATCAACAAGCTGCAAGGCTTATCAAATTACCCGACCACAAAAGGCATTCCTGAACTAAGACAGGCGATTGCCGATTGGTTGGCGCGGCGTTTTCAGGTAAGTGTGAATGCCGACACACAAGTATTACCCGTCAGCGGCACTCGCGAAGCGTTATTTTCCTTTGCGCAATGTGTGATTGATGCCAGCACTAAACCTGTCGTGATTATGCCCAATCCGTTTTATCAGATTTACGAAGGCGCGGCATTATTGGCAGGTGCAGAGCCGTATTTCTTAAATACCTTGGCGGACACCGATTATTTACCTGATTTTGATACCGTGCCTGAAAGCGTGTGGCAACGTTGCCAACTGATTTATATCTGCTCACCTGCCAATCCTGCGGGTTCTGTAATGTCAGTTGCAGATCAGGAAAAACTGCTACGCCTAGCGGAACAATACGATTTCGTCATTGCTTCCGATGAGTGTTATAGCGAACTGTACGATGATGAAAACAATCCGCCTGTCGGCTTGTTGCAAACCGCTTACAACATGGGCAACACCGAATTTAAACGCTGTGTGGTGTTTCACAGTTTATCAAAACGTTCCAATGCACCCGGTTTACGGTCTGGATTTGTCGCAGGTGACGCACACATCTTGCAAGCGTATTTTCAATACCGCACTTATCAGGGCTGTGCAGTGCCCTTGCCTACCCAATACGCCAGTATCAGCGCGTGGCAGGACGAAGCGCACGTTATTGAAAACCGCCGTTTATACCGCGAAAAATTTACTGCCTTTATTGAAATTCTTGCCGATGTCTGCGAAGTCAAAAAACCGCCCGCCAGTTTTTATGTGTGGTTGAAAATACCTGATAACTTGGGTATAAACGATACTGATTTTACCCGACAACTGTTTGCGCAGGAAAATGTCACCGTACTGGCAGGCAGTTTCTTATCACGCGAATTTAACGGCATCAATCCTGCACTTAATCACGTCAGAATCGCGTTAGTTGCACCGTTGGCTGAGTGCATAGACGCAGCACAGCGTATTAAACATTTTTTTAACCACTTAGATAGATAACAACATGACACAGCTAGAAAATATTATTAACGCCGCTTTTGAACAACGCGCCGACATTACCCCTGCGAACGCTTCTGCGGAAGTGCGCAATGCAGTCACTGAAACTTTAAATCTGTTGGATAGCGGCAAACTGCGTGTTGCGGAAAAAATTGACGGTGATTGGGTCACGCATCAATGGTTGAAAAAAGCGGTGTTATTGTCGTTTCGTATTAATGAAAATCGCCTGATGGACGGTGGTAATACCCGTTATTACGATAAAGTGGAATGTAAATACTCCAATTATTCAGAAGAAGATTTTGCGGCGGCGGGTGTGCGCGTAGTCCCTAATGCTGTTGCACGTCATGGTTCATACATTGCCTCAGGCGCGATTTTAATGCCGTCTTATGTCAATATTGGTGCATTCGTTGATAGCGGCACAATGGTGGATACTTGGGTCACGGTCGGTTCGTGTGCGCAAATCGGTAAAAATGTGCATTTATCAGGCGGTGTCGGTATCGGCGGTGTATTAGAACCGTTACAAGCAAATCCAACCATTATCGGCGATAATTGCTTTATCGGCGCACGGTCTGAAATCGTGGAAGGCGTGATTGTGGAAGACGGTTGCGTTATTTCCATGGGCGTTTATATCGGTCAAAGTACCAAAATTTTCAACCGTATGACGGGTGAAATCAGCTACGGTCGCATTCCAGCGGGTTCTGTGGTGGTTTCAGGTAACTTGCCTTCAGCGGATGGTACTTATAGTTTGTATTGCGCGGTTATCATTAAACAGGTGGATGAAAGAACCCGCAGTAAAACAGGCATTAATGAGTTGTTACGCGACTAATTACGCCTTCATCATCGCTCAATAATTCTAAATAATGGCGGATTGCCAATCAGGTAATCCGCTTTATGCCGTCGTTACATTTGCTGTTAAAAATTGAGTTTTTGTATGGATGATAAACATAATATTTTTCTCGCTTCATCAGTTGAACCCATGCAAATAGACGTGCATGAGTTGAAAGTGGGAATGTATGTGTGCAAACTCGATAAACCATGGCTGGAAAGCGGCTTTTTATTTCAAGGATTTGAACTGAAAAATCAGGCGGATATTGATGCCGTCAGAAACGAATGTAAATTTGTTTTTATTGATGTTGAAAAACAAAACATAGCCCTCAACCACCCACAAAAAGAAACCGCCTACCTTACGACCAATACGCTGGAAAGAAAACGCCCTCCCCTCCCGAAAACCTCTTTTATTCAGGAAATTGATCGTGCCGCTTACACTTATGGCAAAACCAGCGATTTGGTACGCAGCTTTATGGAAGATGTGCAGATGGGTAAAGCGATTAATGCCGCTGTTGCTAAAAAAGTCGTTGCTGAATGTGTCAATAGCATAATACACACGCCCGACGCATTATTATGGATGACGCAGTTAAAACACCGCGATATGTACACCGCGCAACACAGCATGAATGTGTGTATTTTAGCTATCGCTTTAGGCAAGCATTTAAACCTAGCGGAAACAGAGCTTAACAACCTCGGTTTGTGCGGCATGATGCACGATATGGGGAAAATGAAAGTCCCGCTGGAGATCCTCAATAAACCTGAGAAACTCGAACCTAAAGAATTAAAAATTATGCAAAGCCACTCGATGTGGGGTGGAAAATTATTAATTGCCAGCAAAGATATGTATGCGGGTGCAATTGATGTCGCGCGTAGTCATCATGAACGTTTAGATGGTAAAGGCTACCCGTCAGGATTAAATGACGCGCAAATTACGCCTTATAGTCGTATAGTCACTATTGTTGATATGTATGATGCCATCAGCAGTGATCGGGTGTATCAAAAAGGCAGAAGTCATCTGGAAGCCCTTAAAATTATGACCGATATGTGCGGTACGCAGCTGGACACCCGACTCACTTATTCATTTATTGAATGTATAGGCATTTATCCGCCGGGCAGTATTGTGGAACTTAATAGCGGCGAAATTGCTGTGGTGATTGAAGTTAATCCGCACCATAAACTCAAACCCAAGATACTGTTATTACTGGATGAAGATAAACAACGCCGACCATTACATCTGATTGATTTATTTTTAGAAGATGGTATGGAAGTGGGCAAGCGCACCATTAAAAATATTGTCAGGGCAGATACCTACAACATCAATCTCGAAGAATACTATAATCTCGGTCTGATAGGTAAAGGCTTATTATCAACAGGTGCTTAACCTTTTTTCATTTATCAACAGAAGCGAACCGCATGAATACCACTGCCATACTACCCGACGATGCCATGTTTTCCACCGTCATCGTGCAAGATTACGAAATGCTAAAAATGATTTGCCCGTTAGCGGTAGAAATGAGCCGTTTAGTGGGCGTTACTGTCGGTGCGTATCCTGATAAGTCGGAACCGTTATCGGTGGTCGAATTAGGCGGTGGCACGGGTATTACTACCCTGTCGTTATTGATGGCAAAAGACAGTGCGCAAATAATAAGTGTGGATATTGAACCTGCCATGCAGGCACAAGCACAACAAAATCTGCAAGCATGGATGGATAATAATCGCCTGAGTTTTTATGCTGATGACGCACTGAGCGCGTTAAAAAACATAGCAAGCGACAGTGTTGATATTGTTGCCTCTGCTTACACAATACACAATTTTCTGACTGACTACCGTGAGCAAGTCATCAAGGAAATTTTTCGCGTTTTAAAACCTGCTGGTCAGTTTATCAATGGCGATCGTTATGCCTTAGATGACATAAGCGAACATACCCGTTTGACACAACAGGAAATTGCCCAGTTTTTTAAGGTGTTGATAGCCGCCGATAAACTCGATTTACTGGAACAATGGATGGTGCATTTGTTCAGTGATGAATCTGAAAACCGCGTCATGCGTGAATCGCTCGCTTTAACACAATTGCGTACTGCGGGATTTACCGACATTAAATTGGCTCATCGGCAGACCGTCAACGCCTTGGTCACGGCAACCAAACCCGCACAGGAGCAGCAGTATGTTTGAAATAGCAGAGTTAGGACATAGTCTTGATAAAAATACTTATAACGAGCAAGTGCCGATTCTTAGAACACAATTATTGACCATCCAGCAAACCCTCAAAGACTGCGATTTCCCCGTCATTATTCTGATTTCAGGAGTTGATGGCGGTGGTAAAGGTGAAGTCATTAATCTGCTTAACGAGTGGATGGATGCCCGTTATATGCGCACAGTCGCCTTTTCTCACCCCAGTGATGAAGAACAGGAACGCCCCAAATTCTGGCGTTTCTGGCGCACATTACCGCCTAAAGGTTCAATCGCTATCAATGTCGGTTCGTGGTACAGCGATCCTTTATCACAGCGCGTCTACGAAGAAATTGACGATAACGCCTTGCAAGTGGAATTAACGCATATTCGCCAGTTGGAGCAGGAATTATTTGATGACGGTGCGTTAATCATCAAATGCTGGCTGCATTTGAAAAAAGACGAACAGAAAAAACGTTTGAAAGCTCTGGAAAAAAATCCTGACACCAACTGGCAAGTCACCAAGCGTGATAAACGGCATTTGAAAATGTACGATGATTTTGTCACTGTTGCCGAAAAAGTGCTGACTGAAACCAGCACGGGTGATGCGCCTTGGCTTATTGTTGATGGTTCTGATATTCGTTACAGTAGTTTAACGGTGGGGCAACATATCTTTAATCGCATTCAACAACATATCGCTCAACGCGCGGCTGAT
This sequence comes from Methylococcales bacterium, assembly GCA_030654015.1. Lineage (GTDB taxonomy): Bacteria > Pseudomonadota > Gammaproteobacteria > Methylococcales > Methylomonadaceae > UBA4132. The sequence continues at coordinate 9,600 of JAURYI010000069.1, forward strand.
AAACAAATCACCGCTATTGTTGAATCGAATGGCGTAGTTCATATCACCCAACAAAACTTATTGGATTCTCTGGATTTATCACTAACCATTGATAAAAAAACCTACAATCAGGAACTGGCTTTTTATCAGGGTAAACTCAACGAATTAGCGCGTGTAGCGCATAATCAAAAACGCTCGGTTGTGTTGGTGTTTGAAGGCTGGGATGCCGCAGGTAAAGGCGGTGCAATCAGACGACTGACCCGTGCAGTTGATGCGCGAAATTATCAGGTTATTCCTGTTGCCGCACCGACCGATGAAGAAAATCAGCATCATTATTTATGGCGATTCTGGCGGCATATTCCGCGTGCAGGCATACTGACTATTTACGATCGCAGCTGGTATGGGCGGGTGTTGGTCGAACGTGTGGAAGGTTTTGCAACAGTAAATGAATGGCGACGGGCGTATTCTGAAATTGTTAATTTTGAAGAAGCACTGAGCGAACACGGGATTTTAGTGCTGAAATTCTGGCTGCATATTGATAAAGACGAACAGTTGCGCCGCTTTCAGGCACGCGAAAAAATCACTTATAAGCAGTATAAAATTACTGATGATGACTATCGTAACCGTGAACGCTGGGACGATTATCAACTGGCGGTCAATGAAATGGTGACGCGCACCAGCACGCAAAGTGCGCCGTGGATACTGGTTGAAGCCAACGATAAAAAATATGCGCGTGTTAAAATTCTAAAAACGCTGTGTGATAAATTGGAACGATTTTTGGCGGCTGCTTAGGTATAGGGTGATGGGTTAAACCTGTTACAACAGCATAAATGACTGCCAGTCCTTTGAAAGACTGGCAGTCATAAAAACAACAGCTTTAATACACCCAGATATTGATGGTTTACATTGTTAAGGTGCAAGGCATTATCGGGGTTTCTCAGATAATGAGCGTATCCATTAAATCAATCATAAATTCCATTTCTTCATCTTCAACTTTAATCCACGCATCAAAACCCAGACTGTTCAACACGCTCTTGCCTTTGTCATCATTGTTCATGGCAAGCAACAGTGCTTGAATTTCATCGCGTCTACCCGCTAATGCCGGCCCAATCATTAATGAATGATGAATCACGCTGATTTGGCTGCGGACTAAAATTTTTAACTGTTTTTTAGTTAAATTAGATAAATCATCAAATGCCTTTGCCAGAAATATCCCTACATCAGCCTCACCCTGTAACAGACTTTTGGCAATCAACACCTGACTATTATAAAAACGGGTGTTGATATTGCTGGCATCCAAATCACCTGCTTCCAGCATAATCATGCCTATCGTATGTACGTCGGGATCTTCAGTCACGGCAACGTTGATGCCGGGTAATAGCTCGGCGACATCATTGACTGGACTGTCAGCACTAACAGCAATAATCGCCTCATCAGAGATATTCCATGCCCTGACCAAGGGTAAAAAGCCTTTTTCACGCACCAACATGGCAGCGTCAAACGGATTGGCGTAAATTAAATCAATTTTATTAGCTTGAATGGCATCGCGCTGTGCTTGAAAGTTATCATACAACTCCAGATGTATGGCTTCGCCGCTTTGTCTTTGCAACCAAGTATTAAAGATGTACCAGCCAGACAGATGATCGGGCGAAAAATCGGGGCTAACAGTGAATGTGTACGACATGACAAACCTCCCTTGTTAAAATAATGTCGGATAAAGCTGAATGCACTCGTTGATTTTTGTTCGAGACGGTTTACGGCGCACGGAGGTGTATCCGACAACCTTTCCATGTCTGATATTAGGAATAACAGTGGCTTTGACCCAGTAATATCCACCATCTTTACACAGATTTTTAACAAAACCCTGCCATTTTTCACCTCTGTTGACGGTATCCCATAAGTCTTTAAAAGCAGCTGATGGCATATCAGGGTGTCTTAGGATGGAATGCGGCATACCGATAAGTTCGTTTTCTGTGTAACCCGACATTTCAATGAATGACTGATTGACATGAGTAATTATGCCTGCTTTGTCAGTGGTTGACACAATGAGTTTGCCGTCTGGATAAGGTGTTTCAATATCTGTGTAAAAGATTTTTCTGCTTCCATTGCCGTATAAATCAAGCACTGTTTCTTTATACTCGCCTACTATATCTTCTAGCTTCATATCTGAGAGCATAAGATTTATCTCCTATAATGAATAGCTTGTTGTCTATAGTAAATCAGCAATACTGGCAGCCGCCCGTTTTACATCAAGAAAAATCAAGCCTAATTTAGCGTTAGGTTTTGCTAATACGGTTAGGACTGATTCCGCACCCGCGTAAGTCATCAGCACATAGCCCTTAGCTCCTTTAATCAACACCTGTTCCAATGTGCCTCTTGCCAATTCTTGAGCGGTTCTATCACCTAAAGACAGCATCGCGGCACTCATAGCACCTACTCTGTCTTCATCCATGCCAGACGGCAATACCGATGCAATCATTAAACCATCTGTGGATATAACCCCAGATGCTTCAATATCTGCTGACGTACCATTAAGCTCTGTCAACACAGACGTTAACATATCTGCTCTCATATTCTATTTGTCTCCTCGTTAATGTGAATGTACTCTAAGCACAGAAATAAATTCAAATTCAGCTTGTGCGTGACTACATTCTAATTGCTTAAAACAGTGACGGCTATAGCAAATCAGCAATACTGGCAGCAGCTCTTTTTACATCCAGAAAAATCAGACCCAGTTTCGCATTAGGTTTTGCCAATACCGTCAATACCGATTCCGCACCCGCATAGGTCATTAAGACATAGCCTTTTGCACCTTTAATCAACACCTGTTCCAAAGTACCTCTTGCCAACTCCTGAGCAGTTCTATCACCTAAAGAAAGCATTGCTGCACTCATAGCACCAACCCTGTCTTCATCCATGCCTGCGGGCAATACCGATGCTATCATTAAACCATCTGTCGATATAACGCCAGACGCTTCAATATCTGCTGACGTACCATTAAGTTCTGTCAACACAGAAGTCAACATATCTGCTCTCATATCCGGTTCCTTTTTTTCGTATGCGTAATATTAAAAATTAACTACTTTTATCTGCGTAGCGTATGCTTAAAGCCCAAACCAAGGAAACAAAATCGGGTTGGTTAAAATGTGGAATGCCCGAAATGGCAATCACAAAACGGTTTTTGCCGATAAATAATGGCCAAAAACCTACATGACTATTACCAAATACATCAACGACTGCCCACGCATTACTGCCCAATCCCATATTATTGCGCAATAATCCAGAACGACGGTCATGAACTGTTGAAATTTCCGCACTTAAAGCCGATAGTTCTTCGGCAACTTCATGGGGAAAACCGCTGCTGACCAAATAAAATCCTTCCTGATCAGCCAATAACACCTTACCATTTTCTGAAATGCTACTGAGTAATTGCGGCAGAATATTTTCTAACGCGCCTGAGGGGTAGTCTCGGGCTGGATTGACTCCCTGAATCCAACCCAGTTTTTGACAATGATGCAATAACTCCAAGCATTTTTGTTCATCATCATGCCCCATTAAAGCCTGTAATGTTTCAATGCTAAGGCTGGGTGTTTGTGATTGTTGTAGTATATTTTTTAAAAATTGCCGTGGTTTGTCTGACTCCACAGAACTGGCTGCATAATAAGCACCTGCGGGAGTAGGGTATAAATAGAGTCCTTCTGCCAAAGAGTATTGACTCATTGATTATTCCTCTAACCCGGGATCCAACGAATAAAGTAATGATTGTATTAAAATAGAAACATCGTTTCTAACTCTGGCATCAACAGCAAAAACAGGTAATTTTAATCCCATGCCGCCGAGCTGAACCTGATAATCTTCAATAGTGGGTTTCGCGCTCACATCCATTTGTGTGACACCGACAGCCACAGCGGTATCACCGATAAATTTGTCAAACGCATCCAAAAAAAACTTCATGTCTACAAAAGGGTCGGCACGGGTATTATCAAGCAACAACACCAGACCAATACCGCCTGTAACTAAAATATCCCACATAAAATCAAAACGTTCTTGTCCGGGTGTACCGTAAAGGTGCAGTTTCTCGCCTCCAGGTAAATTCATGACACCATAATCCATTGCCACCGTTGTTGCGGATTTTTTGGATTTGGTCATATCACTGGCAGCCGCGTCTGTTTTTATAGGTGGAAGATCACTGATTGAATTGATAGCCGTAGTTTTACCAGCACCTACAGGACCTGTAAAAATAATCTTATATTGACTCATAATATAGTTGTTCCGTAAGGCATAATTAACCGCGTAATTTACTCATGATTCGACCGAGGAATCCTTTATTTTTGTTTGCCTTGATTTCAGCTGTTTGTGCTATCAAAGCATCGGATTCTCTTCTGGCTTGCCCTGTCAAGCCTAAAGCATACGCAGCACTGATAAAGACGAACACATATTGCGGCTTGATATTAAGCACTTCTGCAACATTAGCCAAGGTTCTGGGTCCTCGAATTAAGAGCGCGGAAATACGCAACGCATGGGGTGTGATAAGCAATCGAGTAAAGTTAGGCCAGCTTTTTAAATACACAGGCTGTGTAACATCAATAGCAACAGGATAGCGTCCCTTTGATGCCCAGCAGGCTACTTTCCAGAGAAAAGCATCCATACTGTGAAATTTTTCCAGTGATCGCGACAAAGAAGATGATTCAAAGGTCAGTGCAGTGGTTGATATTTTGCCATCCAATGTATTGGAAATAACCAAGCCAGAAAATGCCCGCAGCTGCTTATCATCAGCATCAAGCCAGATTTCATTATTTTGGGGGAAAATAATAACAGGACTCCAGCCTGAATTAAGCTGCATGATTTCGCCCTGCTCGCGACTTATTTTAAAAGCCGATTCAACATGACCTTGAAAATAATCTTTGGGATTGTATTTTGCGACCGCAAACTGAGCGGGATCATTAACATCAAGACCTGTGACATTACCGATAAACGCATTAAAGCCTTTTTCATTCAGCTGCATAGCCGCCTGATGCTTTGCAGTCTTTTTACGCTCATCATCGTCAATAACAAATGACTTAAGATTCGGATTGTCCGCTTTTTCAACGTTAGACTTAACGGGATTACCTGTCTGAGTATTTTGGGCTTCGTTTTGTTTTATTCTTCCTAAAAAAACCACCGCTTTATTAAGCGCGCCCAGCATATCATCGGTTTTTACAGGTTTTTTAACATAAAAAACATGAGCCAACTCACCGTCGCGTAGCGAGAGTGCAATGACAGGTCTATGGGGTTTCTTTGCCCGATGCGCATCCATTAATGCGCCAACACCTGCTACATCGGCATCGAAAACATCTACATCTGCTTCACTATCACTGACGACCACAGCAGCACCTCTGCACGGTCCTTGCAAATACATCACCATTGTTTTGGCTGTACGATCTTCCATGCCGTGCAATGCAACCTTTAATGGATTTTTGCTTTTATCCATTGTTGTTCTGCCCTTTAAAATAATTATTTAATTGATTCCAGTCATCTGTCATGCTTACGCCTAACCGAGTTAAGTTAGCTAATAATTGGTGAAATCGGTTAGAGTCCCCCGTCAATTTGTAAAGATCGAATAACTCCTGCTGTAAATCCAGCCTTTCCGGCTGTAATAGAATGGCTTCTTCAAGCACTGTTTTTGCCTCATCCAGCTGACTATATTCAATATGATCGAGAGCAATCATTAAAGGATCATCTTCTTTTACTTCATTCTCAATCTGCTGGATCATTTTATTAACCCCCACCAGTCCCTTGCTGAAAACCGAATACCGATTACCCATCAAGCGGCTTGTGCTGACTTGATTGCCTTTTAAATAACTTTTGAGTTCTTGAAATTGTTCGGTGGTCAATTGTGACTTTGTGCCTAATACCATTCGCCAACTGATAGCCTGTCCTTGTTTATTTAAAATAATCAGTAAATCAACCAGAGCGGCATAAAGCTGCTCACCTAGGTTTTCCTGAAAACAATAATAAATTCGCTGCACATGATTAATAAGACACTTAGGCTTCTTAGCTATCAGAAACACCAGTTTTTCCAATGCCTCATCATTCTGTAGCGTCCCTGTA
>JAURYI010000077.1 GCA_030654015.1 Methylococcales bacterium
GCTATGTTGTTCGATTCGTTCGCACGCTTAACCGCGTTTTCTTTAAACTCGGCAGTGTATTTTTGTTTCGCTTGGGTTGTCATATAAGTGCTCTCAGGTCTTTTCAGTAATTTTATAGAAAAGTGTCCTGTTTAGTGTAGCGACATCATGTTTGAAATGCAGCTTGAGGCTGCTTAACTTTGTGCCCTGAAAAATGTTGACAAATCAAAATTGTCTTTCTCTGTTCGTTACCGTACTGACTATTTTTAGGTTTATCTGTACTCTTTCAACTGAGTGCTGAGGAAATTCATCCCGCGCCCTAGTCGTAACTGCGTAGTCATGACTAAATAATTACTAGGAGAAAATCATGAACAAAGATCAAGTAAAAGGCAGAGTCGAAGAAGCCAAAGGCAAAGTTAAAGAAGTTACTGGCAAGATACTGGATGACGATCAGATGGAGATTGAAGGCAATATTGAAAAAAACATTGGTAAAACCAAAGCAGGCTTCGGTGATCTTAAGGACGATATTAAAAAAGCAAGCAAAGATTAAACCTTGCTGAGCTATACAACAGTTTCAGACTGAGCTTCAAAAGACTTGTTTAAATAAATTTATCACAGGATATAAATATGAAAATCACCCCTATGAAATCAATTGGTTTGTCAGTAATCCTCGCTTTGCTCGCTTGCTCATTTGGTGCTTATGCTGAAGATACCAAAGAGGAAAAAGCTATCAATATGAACAAAGACCAAATAAAAGGTCGAGTTGATGAAGCCCAAGGTAAAGCCAAAGAAGAAACCGGCAAAGTACTCGATGATAAAGAGATGGAAGTAGAAGGCAATGTCCAAAAGAATGTCGGCAAGGCTCAAAAGGGCTTTGGTGATACCAAGAAGGATATTCAGGAAGGCAAATAAATAGCCATTCCTCTGTTCGGCATATATGCCGTTCAATTAATTAACAAAGCAACACTGGAAAATTAAGGAGATCACGATGTCAAAACGATTATCGTTAGTTATATTCACGTTAACGTGCGGCCTGACAATGGTGACTGCTCCTGTTCGAGCAGAACAGAGCACCGCAATCTATATGGCAGCTACTTCGGAACTGGAAAATACCGAACTCAACGCTCGCGACAAGGACAACGCGACGTTAACCCCAGAAGACCAAAAAGAAACCAAAAAAGATATCAAAATCACGTCCAAGATACGCAAAACCGTGGTTAGAGATAAATCCCTGTCCGTCGATGCACAAAATGCAAAAATCATCACCCGTAATGGCGTGGTTACTTTGCGTGGGCCTGTTGCCAGTGAAGCTGAAAAGATGAAGCTGCAACAAATCGCCCAGAAAACGAAAGGTGTAGTGCGGGTAGACAACCAACTTGAAAATAAAGTGCCTTAAAGGCCTAGGAGCATATCATGACTAAAGCAGTTTTTTGTATCGCGAAAAATATCGAGCAGGCAGAAACCATTATTACCAACCTGAAGCTGGCGGGGTTCTCTAACAATGATATTTCTGTGCTGTTTCCCGACAAATCCACCACCAAGGATTTTGCTCATGAAAAGCACACCAAAGCACCGGAAGGGGCGGCTATCGGTGGCACAGTGGGTTTAAGTGCTGGCGCAGTAGTGGGTTTATTAGCTGGGATTGGCGCGTTGGCTATTCCAGGTGTCGGCCCGTTAATTGCAGCCGGCCCGATTATGGGTGCGTTAAGCGGCGCGGCAGTGGGTGCTGCTACAGGCGGCTTGACAGGTGGTTTAATTGGACTGGGTATTCCAGAATATGAAGCCAAACGCTATGAAGGGAAAATTATTGGCGGAAATTCCTTAATTTCCGTACACGCGACAAGCAGCGAAGCAGTTGACAAAGCAAAAGATATTTTCGAAAACGCGAATGCGGAAGATATTTCCTCGACTGAAGAAAAGTCAGTCTAAAGACAGGCTATTGCACGTCACTAAGAAATAATCAATTCGGAGTTTTATTATGCACAACATCGAAACACTCAACAAATTGCTGAAAAATGAATTGTCAGCGACAGAAACCTACCAACAGGCTGTGGATAAACTTAAGGATGATATCAGTCTGGGAGAATCTGAGGATTTACGGCCGATTTATGAGGATCATAAAGACGCGGTTTCCAGTCTACAGGCACTCATCCAGCGACTGGAAGGAGTCCCCTGTGAGGACTCAGGTGCTTGGGGTACTTGGGCAAAAATAGTCCTGGAGGGGGCTAATATGTTGGGTAAAAAAGCTGCACTAAAGGTTCTGCATGAAGGAGAAAAAAATGGCGCAGAAGATTATGAAAAAGCACTACAGGAGACTGAACTGTCTTCAGATGTTCGCGCTTTAATTGAAACAAAACTTCTACCTGCGCAACAGTCCCATATACGCACTTTGGATAAGCTGTTGGATGCGGCAGCCGCTTAGGCTTTCCAGCTTCAGCCTACCGTTGAAGTAATGTCAGCGTGGACACCAAACCTGTTCACGCTGTCCTTATTTGTTGCGTTGCCTGACTTTAATAAAAATCTAATTCATTTTGCAAGTTTGCAAGACATTATCCAAGCTAATAAATTGTGTGAGAAAACGACCCGTTAATGATGAATTAAAAGTGGTCTCTCAAATTTATGTGCTAATTCATAAATCAATGGAGTTTCAACATGATCTCAACTATACCTGATGTAATTTTTAAAACCCGTGTTCGCGACGAAAGTATCGGCGGCGAAAACCCGTTCCGTTGGCAGGATGTCAGCACCGATGACATCTTTAAAGGAACAAAAATTGTTATTTTGGCACTTCCCGGTGCTTATACACCTACCTGCTCAAGCAAGCATTTACCCGGATTTGAAGCCAAATACCAAGAACTCATTGCTCAGGGCGTTGATGAAGTGTATTGCCTGAGTGTTAATGACGCGTTTGTCATGTATCAATGGAGCAAACATCTCGACATTAAGCATATAAAAATGCTGCCTGATGGCAATGGCGATTTTACCCGAGCAATCGGGATGCTGGTGAAAAAAGAAAATGTTGGTTTTGGCAGTCGTTCATGGCGTTATTCAATGGTTGTTGAGGATAAAAAAATTATCAAATTATTCGAAGAACCCGGCAAAGTTGATAACTGCCCCGATGATCCGTTCACTGTAAGCGATGTTGACACCCTGTTGGCTTATTTAAAACAGAACAAATGAGCCTGTATTGCTCCTACTCCCCCATTTTTATTTATGAATGAGAAACGCCAATGACTCAATATGACTATGATTTGTTTATAGTGGGCGCAGGCTCCGGCGGTGTGCGTGCTGCTAATATGGCCGCTGCACAGGGCGTAAGGGTTGCCATTGCTGAAGAGCGTAATTTAGGCGGCACCTGTGTCAATCTAGGTTGTGTACCCAAAAAACTGCTGGTCTATGCCTCTCAATTCAAGGATGAATTCGAGGCGGCGGCTGGTTTTGGCTGGACGGTGGGCAAATCATCTTTCAACTGGTCACGCTTGATTGCAAACAAAAATGAAGAAGTAGAGCGATTACACGCCGTTTATCGTAATCGGCTGCAAAAATCGGGTGCCATTATTATCACTGGCAGGGCAAAATTGCTTGATGCCCATACTGTCGCGGTCGATGCCATACAATACAGAGCCGAACGCATATTGATTGCCACAGGCGGCTGGCCGTTTGTACCAGACATACTTGGCAAACAACACATCGTCACCTCGAACGAGATGTTTTTCCTTGACCAGTTGCCCAAACGTATCATTATTGTCGGCGGCGGCTATATCGGAGTGGAATTTGCCAGCATTTTTCATGGTCTGGGTGTGCATACAACACTGTGCCATCGTGGCGACAAACTGCTTGATGGTTTTGATGACGACATCCGTGATTTTCTGGCTGAGGAAATGACCAGAAAAGGTATTAGCATCCTCTTCAATATCGACATTGAGTCCATAGAAAGTGCCGCAGATGATGGCTTTTCAGTACAACTTATTGACGGCAGCAACATGACTACCGACTTGGTGATGTATGCCACAGGTAGAAAACCGAATTCGACTGGATTAGGACTAGAGGCACTGGGCGTAGACTTGGATGATAAAGGCGCGATTAAGGTCAACAGTGACTATCAAACCAATGTGCCATCAATCTATGCGCTGGGTGATGTCACCGATCGGGTCAACCTGACACCAGTAGCCATTGCCGAAGGTGCTGCGCTGGTAAAAGCGTTATATATCAATCAGTCGCAACCAGTGGATTACGACAATATCCCCACTGCCGTTTTTTGCCAGCCCAATATCGCCAGTGTAGGTTTAACTGAAACACAGGCACGCGAACAATACCCGGACATCGACATCTACCAAACCCGTTTTACACCGATAAAAAATACTCTTTCCGGATTGGATGAAAAAACACTGATGAAGATGATCGTGGTTCGCAGTTCTGATCGCGTTATCGGCATACACATGGTCGGAGCCGATGCCCCTGAAATTATCCAAGGCATGGCTATTGCCATTCGAGCCGGTGCGACCAAGGCTGTCTTTGATTCTACTATCGGCATACACCCAACTGCTGCCGAGGAATTTGTAACTCTGCGTGAAACTAATTCAAAGCTATAAACCGCATTGATCGGCTACATTAAATGGTGATGTGTCAACACTTCTGGTCATTTCTTTGGTTAATGATGATTAGTGCATCCTTCTTATTTTTCATTACCTGTGTCAATGCGTAATTTCTATTAATGTTTATTAATCAGCTCATTTTTCAATACATCAAACGGGTTGAAGGCGATATTCAGGCTGAGCTTCAAGTTAATAATACAGGCAATAGTGGTGCTGGTGAAAATGCAGATCATGATAGCGATTTGGTATTTCACCGCCAGCCAAGGTTCGCTACCACCCAGAATTTGCCCCGTCATCATGCCGGGTAACGATACCAGTCCCATAGTAGCCATGCTGGCGATGGTCGGATTGATTGCGGCTTTAACGGCATCTCGAAAGTAAGGGCGTACCGCTTCCCAGCGGGTTGCGCCCAGCATTAGAAAGGTCGTATATTCGTTCTCGTTCTTGCGTAGTGATGAATAGAAGCGTTCCAGAGCAATGACATTGCCCTGCAAACAATTGCCGAGAATCATGCCCGCCAACGGCACAATATAACGGGCATCGTGATAATGCGTCGGTTGGATGACCAGAATCACCAGATAGGCAGTGGAGAATAGTATGCTAGAGGCAATCGCCGTAAAGGTCGCCAGTGCAAAATAACGCACTTTAAGTCCTGCACGTCTCAGAATACTGACATCGGCGACTAATAACATTATCAATATCCATAAACCATTGAGCCAAGGATTGTTAAGGTCGAACAGCATTTTTAGATAAATGCCAACCAGCAATAACTGGATGCTCATGCGCAGAATACTGATGCCAATATCCCGACTCAAACGCAGACCAATCAGCCAGAGCAGTAACCATGGTAGTAAACAGAGGACGTAAAGCAGCACCATCTGCGGTAGCGCAATATCAAGGGTTGTCATGTCGCTTTACCTGAGTCAATCGACCCGCTTCAAGTTCAAAAATAATAGCACAGCGTTCCAACCATTCAGGGTCGTGCGCTACTGAAAGCACCGTCAGATCTGGATCAGAGAAAACATCAAACACAGCTTGTTTGCTGTCCGCGTCCAGTGCGCTGGTCACCTCGTCCAACAGATACAATTTTTTGCCCAATAACAGACCACGAGCCAAGGCAATTCGCTGTTTTTCGCCCCCAGAAATACGGCTGCTGTCCTGCTTTAAAATACCCGCAGGCAGTTGCAATCGTTGTAACACGTCAATAAGTTGCTGTTGAGTCGGTTGATGCTCGCGATGTGCTTTAAATTGAAACGGCAATAGCAGCGCATCGCGTACGTTTTCAGCACCCAGCACGGGTTCTTGTCCAATGTAAGCAGTACAACTTCGTATGGTTTGAACAGATGCGGGAGTTAGCGGTACTTCCTGAAAGTAAACTGTACCTGACGTTACAGCGTGAAGTCCCAACAAGGTTCTCAGTACACTGCTTTTACCAGAGCCGGATTTGCCGCATAACACCGCTTTTTCACCAGAAAAAAGCGTAAAGCTGATGTCGGATAAAATCGTTTTTTCGTGGGCAATAACTGATACTTGGTCGAATCGAATGATTGAGGGCATTTAATAAAGTTTAGCCATTTCGCTCAATGGAATGGCTTTAAGTTTACTCGCGTGTCCAGCAGAACCAAAGGCTTCATAACGTGATTGACACAGTGTTTGCATTGCCTCTCTAGCCGCTTGATAGGTTTTGCGTGCATCCAACTCCGTCGCGTTTTCTGGATTGGCTAAAAATCGGCGCATTGCACCTGTCGAAGCCATGCGTAAATCCGTATCAATATTGACTTTGCGCACCCCGTATTTAATGCCTTCCACAATTTCAGCCACTGGCACGCCATAAGTTTCGGGAATCTCGCCACCGAACTCATTGATGATTTTTAGCCACTCTTGCGGTACTGAACTGGAGCCGTGCATCACAAAATGGGTATTGGGTAAGCGTTGTTGTAATTCTTTTAAACGACTAATCACCAACACTTCACCCGTCGGTGGTTTGCTGAATTTATAAGCTCCGTGGCTGGTGCCAATCGCGACGGCTAAAGCATCAATATTGGTTTGTTTGACAAATTCCACCGCTTCATCGGGATCGGTTAATAATTTGCTGTGATTATCTTGATTTTCTAACGAACCCAAACAACCAATTTCACCTTCCACCGACACGCCACAGGCATGAGCCATTCTGACTACAGTGCGGGTAACCTCGACGTTATATTCAAAAGACGCAGGGGTTTTCATATCTGCCAACAACGAACCATCCATCATCACCGAACTAAACCCCGATTGAATCGCCTGAGCGCAAATGTCGGGCGTGGGTGCGTGGTCTCTGTGCATCACAACGGGAATATGCGGATATTGTTCAACCGCAGCCAGAATCAAATGGCGTAAAAACACCTCGCCCGCATAACGATTCGCACCCGCTGAACCTTGCATAATCACAGGGCTGTCACAGGCATCCGCCGCCTGCATAATGGCTTGCACTTGTTCCATATTACTGATGTTAAAAGCAGGAACCGCAAAGCACTGCTCGGCGGCATAATCCAAAAGTTGACGCAATGATATTAAAGCCATGCGGCTCTCCTTGAGTGGTAAAGTGTTTAAATATTAAGTCATTATAACAATCAGGAAGATGACTGCCAGTGCTTCAAATCAGGTAGGGTATGCTGTGCGTCACTGCCATTAAGTTAAGGATTTTTCCGTTCGCCCTGAGCCTGTCGAAGGGTGAATGGAAAAATCCGAAACCCCGAAGTTAAGCCGTTCATGGTTCG
>JAURYI010000078.1 GCA_030654015.1 Methylococcales bacterium
GCTATGTTGTTCGATTCGTTCGCACGCTTAACCGCGTTTTCTTTAAACTCGGCAGTGTATTTTTGTTTCGCTTGGGTTGTCATATAAGTGCTCTCAGGTCTTTTCAGTAATTTTATAGAAAAGTGTCCTGTTTAGTGTAGCCACATCACCTGTGAATGGCGTGATTTTCTCAGACGGTATCGAAAGCGATTTTTTACAGTTTAATTTAGGTGCGGTGGTGACGATTGGCATTGCCGAACAAAAAGCGGTGTTGGTGGTTGCTCAATAACCTGTTTTCGCACTACTACGTTAAGCGAAGTCCATCATTGCGGTAATGCAATCAGAAATAACGTATACTTTTTCAATTGTGAATAGTGCCGCTAGAGTGTAAAAACTATGGCACACAACCCAAGCATAACATTTCATGCAGCCGACTTTTATACACCTCAGACTCCACAGTGAATTTTCTCTCGTAGACGGTATCGTCAAGATTAAACCCTTGGTTAAGCGATTACAGGAACTCAATATGCCTGCTGTGGCGATCACCGAAAATGCCAATTTATTTTCACTGGTTAAATTTTACAAAACCACCACAGGGCAGGGCATTAAACCGATTGCGGGCGCGGATGTGCTGCTGGTTAATCCCGATGATGCCGCGAATCCGTACCGTTTAACCTTGCTGGTCAATAATCATGCAGGTTACGTCACGCTGACCGAGTTGATTTCCAAAGCCTATCAAGAAGGACAGCATCAAGGTGTGCCGTTGCTGAAACTGGAATGGCTGGTGGATAATCATGCGGGCTTGATTGCCTTGTCTGGCGCGATGACGGGTGATGTCGGCAAGGCATTACTGGCGGATAACGTGGAAGCGGCTAAACGGCAGGCGGCATTTTGGTCAGCATTATTTCCTGATAGTTTTTATCTGGAATTACAGCGCGTCGGTAAGCCAGACGAAGAACGTTATATTGCCGCCGCGCTGGATTTGGCAGTGGAACTGGATTTACCTGTGGTTGCCACTAACGATGTGCGTTTTTTATACAGTAAAGATTTTCAAGCGCATGAAGTGCGGGTGTGCATCAATCAAGGGCGGGTATTGGATGACCCGCGCCGTCCTAAAGATTATACCGATCAGCAATACCTGCGTTCTGCGGAAGAAATGGCGGAATTATTCGCCGATATTCCCGAAGCCTTAGCCAACACGGTAGAAATTGCCAAACGCTGTAATTTAACGTTGACGCTGGGTAAAAACTTTTTACCCGATTATCCTGTGCCTGCGGGCATGACGCTCAGTGAAGTGATGAGTGCGGATGCGTTAAAAGGGCTGGAAGAACGCTTGACGCATTCGCCCGCTATCGGCAAAGGCACGGATGCCGAAAATCGGCAGGTGTATTATGACCGCCTTGATTTTGAGTTGAAAATGATTACTCAAATGGGCTTCCCCGGTTACTTCATGATTGTTGCCGATTTTATTCAATGGGCAAAAAATCACGGTATTCCTGTCGGGCCGGGTCGTGGTTCGGGCGCGGGTTCGTTAGTCGCTTACGCGCTGAAAATCACCGACTTAGACCCGATAGAATTTGATTTGCTGTTCGAGCGATTTTTGAATCCAGAGCGGGTTTCCATGCCCGACTTTGATATTGACTTCTGCATGGATAGACGCGACGAAGTGATTCAATATGTAGCCGAGCATTACGGACGCGATCACGTTGCACAGATTATTACTTACGGTTCGATGGCGGCAAAAGCGGTTATTCGTGATGTCGGACGGGTGTCGGGTTTGGGTTATGGTTTTGTCGATAGCCTCGCCAAATTAGTACCGTTTGAAATTGGTATGACGCTGGAGAAAGCCTTACGCGACAGCCCAGATTTGAAGCAACGGTATGACAGCGAAGAAGATGTTAAAGCCTTGATTGATATGGCGTTATCGCTGGAAGGCACAGTGCGCAACGCAGGTAAACACGCGGGCGGCGTGGTCATTTCGCCGACGAAATTAACCGATTTCACCGCGCTGTATTGCGATGAGGAAGGTAATAATTTAGTCACCCAGTTTGATAAAGACGACGTGGAAGCCGTCGGTTTGGTGAAGTTCGACTTTTTAGGCTTGCGCACCCTGACCATTATTGATTGGGCGTTGCAGGACATCAACGCCAAACTGCAAGCGCAAGGTAAGCCGCTGGTCGATATTACTCTGATTCCACGAGACGATAGCGCGTCTTACGCATTGTTAAAAAATGGCGATACCACAGCGGTATTCCAGCTGGAATCACGCGGCATGAAAGAGCTGATTAAAAAGCTCAAACCCGACTGTTTTGATGACATTATCGCCTTAGTCGCGTTGTTTCGCCCCGGCCCTTTGGAATCGGGCATGGTCGATGATTATGTCAACGTCAAACACAAAACCCAGCAAGCCGAATACGCCCATCCCTTATTAGAGCCGATTTTAAAACCTACCAACGGCGTTATTTTGTATCAGGAACAAGTGATGCAAATTGCGCGGGAAATGGCACTGTATACGCTGGGCGGCGCGGATATGCTGCGCAGGGCAATGGGCAAGAAAAAGGCCGAAGAAATGGCGAAGGAGCGCGATAAATTTATCACGGGATCGAGAAAAAATAACGTTGAGGAATCTATTTCCAGTTACGTTTTTGACTTGATGGAAAAATTTGCTGGGTACGGATTTAATAAATCGCATTCTGCCGCTTATGCGCTGGTCGCTTATCAAACCGCGTGGTTAAAAGCGCATCATCAGCCTGAATTTATGGCAGCGGTGTTGTCATCGGATATGGATAACACTGATAAGGTGGTGATTCTGATTGAAGAATGTCGGCGTATGAAACTGACGATTCTGCCGCCGACCATTAATGAATCGAAGTATAAATTTACCGTGGATAAACTGGGGCGGATAGTCTACGGCTTGGGTGCGTTGAAAGGCGCGGGTGAAGCGGCGATTGAGGACATGACTATCGAGCGTGATAAACACGGCGCGTTTTCTGGGCTGACTGATTTATGCAAACGGGTGGATTTGCGCAAGTTTAATAAGCGGGTGCTGGAGGCGTTGATTCGGGCAGGGGCGTTTGATAGCTTTGATGATAACCGCGCCGCGCTTATGGCAGAATTGCCGACGGCGTTAAAAATTGCCGAGCAGCACGGCAAAATGGCGGCGACGGGGCAGAATGATTTATTCGGCTTGGCAGTCAGTGATGAGGCGGCTGTGGATGATAGCCCGACGTATACAACAGCGGTTACACCTTGGTCGGCAAAAGAGCGTTTGGATGCGGAAAAAACGGTGCTGGGCTTGTATTTAACAGGGCATCCGATTGATCACTATGCAACCGAATTAAAAGAGCTGGACATTAAAAGCATCGGCGCGTGGATGTCTGATTTAACGCGGTCACGCAGTAGTGTGAAAGCGCGGGTGGCAGGTTTGGCAATAGACATCGGTGTGCGGCAGAATAAACAGGGTAAAAGTCGGGGTGTGGCGATACTTGATGATAATACGGGGCGGCTGGAGATAGCGGCATATAGCGAAGTATTTGATGATTATCAGGGCATTTTTACAAAAGATTATAAAGATGCGTTATTGATTGCCGAAGGCTCGTTGACCATGGATGAGTATTTGAACGCGCCACGGTTAAAAGTGGAGCGGTTGTATAATATTGATCAAGCCAGAGAAGCGTATGCGCGGAATCTGACGCTGACGTGGGCAGCTGATAGTTTAACGACGACCTTGGAAACAACACTCATGCCTTATAAAGGCGGGCGGTGTCCTGTGGTGATTGAGTATCGCTCGGCGGTGGCGCGTGCTACCTTGCAATTGGGTGAAGCGTGGCGGGTGCATCCGACTGATGAATTATTGGTGCAGTTAAAGGCGGTGTTTGCGGATGCGGCGGTAAGGTATAAGTAGTATTTAATGACTGCCAGTCCATTAAACAGGACTGGCAGTCAGGATTAACTTAAGACTCTGAGCTTGAGTCTTGTGGTTTCACTTCAACACTCACTTCTCTGGTTTCAGCTTTGGGTGCTTCAAGTTTAGGCGCAGGTGCGGCAACGGGGGCATGATGCTCCTCTGAGCTTTGCGCATGAACAGGTGCTTCAATACGCTCGACTTTTTCTACCCGTTCGGCAAACTCACTGTCGTAAGAACGGACTTTAGCAGGGCGTGGTTCGCTTGCGTTGTCTTCTGCTCCTGTATTCGATGATTCGTCGCTATGATGCACGGGTGCGTCATTATCAAACTCAGGTTTTTTGTAGTTGGGGTTACGCGGTCTTCTGCGGTTCGGCCCTCTTCTGGAATTATTTTTTCTTTCAGGTTTCGGTGTCTGCTCTTCAGTGTTTATCTCAACGTCAGTCTCAATGACGATGGCATCACTAACAAAATCAGGTGCTGAAATAACCGCTGGAGCGACAGGTGCAACCGCTACGTCTGCGGTTACTTCTGCATCAACAGCAGGTACGGGCGGCAGATTCGGTCTGACATTACGACCCGGACCGCGTTGTTGGCGATTAGGACGCGGCTCCTGATTTTGTGGTGGCGCGTTGCCATTGCTCTGTTCTTGTGCAGGGCGATTTTTATTATTATTGCGTCTGTTGTTACGGCTTCTGTTTTGTTGCTGACCTTCATGCACCGCTTGTGTTTTTTCCACGACAGCGGGTGCGGCGACTGTATGCGCTGTTTCTTCGGCGGGTTCAGGTGTTATATCGAGACTGCTGACCAGTTTATTCCAGAAACGTTTAATCAAACTTGCCGCTTCGTTTTTGTTTTGCATCGGAGCAGGAGAATCATGCAAAAATTCTTTAATCGCCGCGCGTTCATGCGGCTGTCTGCTTTGTTGAGCATACTCAGGAATGGTGATTTCTTCGGCTTTAATTTGTAAGTAGCTGGCTTTTTCGTCGCCCGTTTCTTTTTCTTTAATGCGTTCGATGTTGTATGCAGGGGTTTCTAAATGTCGGCTGGGTAAAATGATGATGCTGACTTTCAGACGGTTTTCAATCTGGTCGATAACGCTGCGTTTTTCGTTGAGCAGGAAGGTGGCGCATTCAATCGGCAAATGCGCAATCACGCGCTCCGTGCCTTTTTTCATCGCATCTTCTTCAATTACGCGCAGCACGGACAGTGCAACCGATTCCACATTACGAATCGTGCCTTGACCTTTACAACGCGGGCAGGGCAGTTGGCTAGCATCGCCTAAGGAGGGGCGCATCCGTTGGCGGGACATTTCCAGTAAACCAAAGCGTGATATGCGGCTGGTTTGTATGCGCGCACGGTCGATTTTTAACGCATCACGCAGATGATTTTCGACGGTGCGCTGGTTTTTATTGGACAGCATATCAATAAAATCAATGACGAATAAGCCGCCTAAATCGCGTAACCGCAGTTGTCGGGCAATTTCATCTGCCGCTTCCAGATTGGTATTTAACGCGGTTTCTTCAATATCACTGCCTTTGGTGGCGCGGGCAGAGTTGATGTCGATAGAGGTTAAAGCTTCGGTGTGGTCGATGACGATAGAGCCGCCAGACGGTAACGACACTTCACGCCCATA
Source organism: Methylococcales bacterium (assembly GCA_030654015.1). Taxonomy (GTDB): domain Bacteria; phylum Pseudomonadota; class Gammaproteobacteria; order Methylococcales; family Methylomonadaceae; genus UBA4132. Next base: position 5,520 of record JAURYI010000078.1, read on the forward strand.
AGCAATTTCAATTTGTGATTCAATCTGATAGCGGTTAAACAACGGCACAGAGTCCTGATAAAGTTTTGCTTTGGGCAAAAAATGCGGCATGACTTGTTTTAAGAATTTTTGTACCAGTTTGAAAGCGTCTTCGTTGTCGATGAGAATTTCATCAATATTGCCGCGTAAATGATCGCGTAAGGCGCGGATGATGATATTGCTTTCCTGAAATACCAGAAACGGTGCGGTTTGTTCTTTCGCGGTGCGGTCTATGGCTTCCCATAACTGCATTAAATAATTCAAATCCCATTGCAGTTCTTCGGCATTTTTGCCACAACCTGCGGTACGGACAATTAAGCCCATGTTTTCAGGGATTTCCAGAGAAGCCATGACTTCGCGTAAATCACTGCGGGTTTCGCCTTCGATACGGCGTGAAATGCCGCCCGCTTTGGGATTGTTGGGCATTAATACCAGATAAGTACCTGCCAGACTGATATAGGTGGTTAATGCCGCGCCTTTGTTGCCGCGTTCCTCTTTTTCAATCTGAACGACAATTTCCTGACCTTCACGAATCAGGTCTTTGATATTGGGACGGCGACCTTCTTCCGCGCCTTCCTGTGCATGACGATACAGCGGGGAAATTTCTTTAAAGGGCAAAAAGCCTTGTTTTTCAGAGCCATAATTGACAAACGCGGCTTCAAGACTGGGTTCTACGCGGGTGATGATACCTTTATAGATATTGGATTTTTTTTGTTCTTTTGATGGGGTTTCAATGTCAAAGTCGTATAACTTTTGACCATCTACCAAAGCGACTCGCAGTTCTTCCGCTTGCGTAGCGTTGATAAGCATTCTTTTCATTCAATGTTCCTTGTAGTGTCCTGCTCCATGCTTAGAGTTTACTGAGTTGACTGAGTGTAATCATCGTTAAGTTGTGTATTTATACAGAGCGATAGGGTTGATATAGACTTTGCGGCTAAGGTTTTTATGGTTTTATGCCGTTATTGTGTGTTGCAGAGGTAGTTTGAACGCTAAACGGTTCAAGGCAACGCAAACTTATGAAGTCAATATTGTCAGTCTTGCTGGTAAATTCTGCTTGAAAACAGGAGTTATAAATCGTGCGTCTAGGGTCGGACGATAAACCCGAAATTCTTGTTATGAAGTGCAAAGGCACAACATGGTATTGTGTTAAGTCGGCGCAACCCACTATAAACAGTCAATCATCAACGTCACCCTTTAAGCGATTTTAAAAAAATCGTCTAACTAAATGTGGCTGAGCGTTTAAAGTCTGACCTTGAGCGTGTTCCGACTGCGGCTATGGTACTTATTAATGGGTATTTTTCCAAGCATTATTATCTGGTATGACTCACAAGCCGCGTAGTTATGCAGCTTGCACTGGCGATAGCCAAATCTGCACCACTGGCTTACTGAACAGCCGCAACTCACGCTGTATTATTTGGCGTGTAGAAAATTTACTGTATTAGAACCCGCGCATAAACCGAACTGTATTATATTGACGGGCAAACGGCGCGAAGAAGACCTGTAAGTGATGGTGCGAAATGCTGAGATTACCAAGAAATGATAATAATGACTTGCACTATTCAGAATATTCGCCCATAATGCCGCTTCTTTAGCCCACGCGGCTAAACTGTAATGGTGATTGTATCGGTCCTCTCGCAACGATACGCTGTAAACCCCGCCAGGCCCGGAAGGGAGCAACGGTAGCAGCAGATTCGTGTGCCGAGATGTGGCTGGTATGATCGCCGCCCACTTCGCAACAACCTTCCTTAGCCTGCAATGAATTATCAAGTTCTTGCTAGAAAATGGCGACCCCATAATTTCACCGAAGTCGTCGGACAATCCCACGTCGTTAAGTCGTTAGTCAACGCTTTACAACACAATCGTTTACATCACGCTTATTTATTTACTGGCACTCGCGGTGTCGGCAAAACCACTATTGCCCGCATTTTAGCCAAAGCCCTCAATTGTGAAAGTCTGCACGATGCCAATCCCTGTGGCGTGTGTAACATTTGTCTTGCAGTGGATGAAGGTCGATTTTTAGACTTAATCGAAGTCGATGCCGCATCCCGCACCAAAGTCGAAGATACCCGCGATTTATTGGACAATGCGCAATACGCACCCAATCAAGGACGTTACAAAGTCTATTTAATCGACGAAGTTCATATGCTCTCAGGGCATAGTTTTAACGCGCTGTTAAAAACATTGGAAGAACCGCCGCCGCACGTTAAATTCCTGTTAGCCACCACCGACCCGCATAAAATTCCCGTCACGGTATTATCCCGCTGTCTGCAATTCAATTTAAAACGCTTAACGCCCAGCCAGATTCTGGCGCAGATGGAATATATTCTGGGTGAAGAAAAAATAATCTTTGAAACCCCTGCATTAAAATTATTAGCCCGCTCTGCCGATGGCAGTATGCGTGATGGCTTAAGTTTGCTGGATCAAGCGATTGTCTTCGGTAACGGCACAGTGGCAACCGATAGCGTCAATGCGATGTTAGGCACAGTCGCCGAGCAACCTGTGGAAGATTTATTAACTGCATTAGCCCATGCAGATGCAACCGCGATACTCGACAAAATAAACGACATTGCCAATACGCAATCCGATTTTGGCGAAGTGTTGCAACAAATTTTACAAGTGCTGCACCGTATAGCCTTAGTGCAGCATTTGCCCAGTGCAATCGACCCCGATTTTGATGCTGAAATGTTAGCCAGTATGGCGGCATTATTAAGCCGCGAAGACGTGCAGTTGTATTATCAAATTGCGTTGGTCGGACAAAAAGATTTAGAACTCGCGCCCGATTCGCGCAGTGGTTTTGAGATGCTGATGTTGCGGATGCTGACCTTTAAACCTGTGACGACTGAAACTGTTGCCCGCAAACCCGCGTCAGTCGCAACCGCCGTCAATAAGCCTGCACCCGTACCCGTAACGCCCAGCAGTCCCCCCGTTGTCGTTGCACCCGTGCAAGCACCCACAGGCGGCGCACAAGATTGGGCGAGCATTATTACGCAGTTGCATCTGGTGGGGCCAAGTAAAAACTTAGCCAATAATTGTGCGCTGGATTACATCGACGACAAAGTGTGTCGCTTGCAAATAGACGCGAGTATTATTCGCGGCTCAGCGGCAGAAGATGCGTTACTGAACGCCTTACGCACTTATCGCAATACGCCGTCGCTTAAGCTGGAATTTAACAGTCAGAAAACGGCTCTCGATACGCCCGCGCTGCAAATGCTGAAAGCCCGCGAAAACAAACAACAAGCCGCCGTTGACAGCATCAATACTGACAGCACGGTGCAGGCATTGAAAACACAATTCGATGCGCGTATTCTGCCCGACAGCATCGAACCCGTATAACTCAATAATGGAGATAACAATATGAAAAATGCACTGGGTAATCTCATGCAGCAAGCGCAAAAAATGCAGGAAGATGTCAAAAAAGCCCAAGAAGAATTAGCGGCTTTACAAGTGACAGGTGAATCAGGCGGTGGCTTGGTGACTATCGTCATGACAGGCAAACGCGAAGCGCGCAAAGTCACCATTGATCCTTCATTGCTGGGTGATGATAAAGATATGCTGGAAGATTTAGTCGCCGCCGCGATTAACGATGCGGTGAATAAGGTCGCCAAAGTGAAAAAAGAAAAAATGTCCGCCGTCACCGCAGGTATTCCTATGCCTCCTGGTTTTTCCATGCCATTTTAGTAACAAAAGACCTGCGAGGTTTTAAAAACCTCGCAGGTCTGTCTTGCCACTTTATTAAACGTAACAAGGTAATAACATGACAGATTGTTTATTTTGCAAAATGGTCAACGGCGACATTCAACCTGATGTTGTCTTTGAGAGTGATGATGTACTGGCATTCCATGACATAGACCCGAAAGCCCCTGTGCATATTCTGATTATTCCCAAGCGACATATCAGCACGTTGAACGATTTGGATGATGCCGAATTGGGCGGGCAGTTATTACAAACCGCCGCGCGTTTGGCTAAACAGTTAGGTTTCGCCGATGACGGTTATCGCACCGTTTTCAACTGCAATAAAATGGGCGGACAAGCGGTTTATCATTTGCATCTGCATTTAATGGCAGGGCGGCAAATGACGTGGCCTGCGGGTTAGTCGCTCATAGACCTGCGAGGTTTTTAAAACCTCGCAGGTCTGGCTATTTATCTCCAAGCAAGCTCTGAAACGTCAAACCAAACTTCTGCAAATACTGCTTCAAGCGGTGCGAATCATTGACGCTGGTTTTTTGCTGACGGCTTTTATCAAACAACACGCGCCCCGCTTCCGCTAAACTTCGACTGGCACGACACACGCGCAGCACTTCAAGCAATTGCAAGCGGTCAAACAAATCCAGTTTTGCTAATACCTCAACAGACAACAGGCTATTCAAGCTATCAACCGCCACAGATGGTAAAAATCCAGACCACGCTGTTTGCAACCGCCCGATTTCTTCAATCACCAATTCCTCAGTAATCCGTCCACCAACTGCCAAGGTCGCCATGCGTGTGATACTGGCGTTTAAGTCCCGAAAATTTGCCCGCCATAATGCCGCTGGGGAACGCGCAAATTGTAAGTATTGCTCACGCGCGGCTTTGTTAAAACTGACTTTATAGCCTGCTTTAATGGTAAATTGCTGTAATTCGTGTTCGATATTCGGCTCTAAATCTTCCATGCGTTGCGTCAGCGGCGGCACAAAATACGTCCACAAATTAATCCGCGCCAGTAAATCTTCCCGAAACGCGCCGCTGCGTACTTGCTCGAATAAATCGCGATTTGTACCCGCAATCAACTGAAAATCACTGCTGACTGCGGAATCGCCACCTAACGGCATAAACACCTTATCTTCAATCGCGCGTAATAACATCGCTTGTTCATCTAGCCCCAGTTCGCCGATTTCATCTAAAAACAACAGCCCTTTATTGGCTTCGCGCAACAGCCCCAAGCGCGGACTCATTGCCCCCGTAAACGCACCTTTCACATGACCGAATAACGCCGACATCGCATTATCGCCGCGTAAAGTCGCACAATTCACTTCTACTAATTTGCCCGTCACTTGTCCGCGCTGTTTTTTTAGTTCATAAATGCGTTTGGCTAAGCGTGATTTCCCCGCCCCTGTAGGCCCTGTTAATAACATCGGCGCGGTGGATTTAATCGACACCTGTTCAAGCTGGGAAATGAGCTGATTAAACGCCAGATTGCGGGTTTCGATACCGCCTTTTAAATAGGCAATCCCATCTTGCGCGTCTTTGGCAAAGCGCGAGGCAATCTGGTCGTAACGCGATAAATCCAAATCAATGACTTGATACGTTCCTTGAATGCCGTCTTTGCTGGGTGAAGTTTGCAGTAATTTAGCGGGAATATAATTGGCTTCGGTCAATAAATACAAACAGATTTGCGCAACGTGCGTGCCTGTGGTGATGTGAACATAATAATTATTTTGTTCAGGATCAAAGCGATAACTGCGAGTAAATTCATGCAGCTGGCTATACACCTGTTCAAAATCCCACGGATTCGCATAATCGACTTGATACGCGGTGAGCTGTGTTTGCGGCGACACAGCCGCCATATCACGCAGGGTTAAACCAGCCAGCTCTTGTTCTTCCTCGTGATGAATCAAGACAAACTCATCAACGGGCAACGCATCGTGCATCAATAACGAGACGCTAGGTCGCCAACGTTCCAGCCGTTTTTTCTTAAAACCCATGTGGTCTAATCTTGCACCTAAAATGCCAATAATCACATTATTCATGTTGAAAACTTACTATCTAATCTGAGAAATATTGTCCACGAAAAACACTAAAAAGTAACTGAACATTGGCATTCTTGATGAAATGAAAATATCGTTTCTATTTTTCGCGTCTTTTGTGTTTTTCGTGGATATTTCTTTATTGAAATAGACAGTTTAAAGTAACTTTCAGCCTAGCACTACACGCACTTGATGCACTTGTGCATCATTTTGTAAGCTGATGCTATTACCTTCTGATTGACGGACACCATCGAGTTCTATCAGCGCAATACCGCGTGTTACCGCATTGGGGTTCTCAATCACGATGTCGTAACGGCTGGTTTCGTGCTGATAAGTGAGGCAGTAACTTTGCCATGCTTTGGGAATACAGGGATTAAAAACCAACTTATTACCGTGAACGTGAAATCCTAAAATCGATTCTACGCCCGCCCGATAAAACCAGCCTGCCGCACCTGTGTACCACGTCCAACCGCCGCGTCGTGCGTGGGGATGTTCAGAATAAATATCTGCCGCCAATACATAAGGCTCGACTTTATAAGCGTACACACCCGTACGGGTGGTGGTGCGTTTAATCGGGTTGAGCATACGCAGCAGTTCTACCGCTTGGTCGCCGTCGCCCAGCATGGCGTAAGCAATGACCGACCAGATTGCCGCGTGGGTGTATTGTCCGCCGTTTTCGCGGACACCGCGTGGATAGCTTTTAATATAACCAGGGTCGCGTTCGGTTTTATCAAACGGCGGTGTGAATAGCAGTATCAAATCATCCCCGTAGCGCACCAGATATTCGCGCACTGAATTCATGGCTTTGTGAGCGCGTTCAGGATCGGCGGCATTGGAAATAACCCCCCAACTTTGGGCAATTGAATCAATACGGCATTCGGCACTGGCGGCAGAGCCTAAGGGAGTACCGTCATCGAAATAGGCGCGGCGATACCACGCGCCGTCCCATGCTTCTGCTTCTACCGCACGTTTTAAATGGATGACGTGTTCGCGCCAGCGTGTGGCACGTTCGGTATCGTTTTGGGTATCGGCAATGGTGGCGAATTCGGATAAAGTGCTGATTAAAAACCACGCCAGCCATACGCTTTCGCCTTTGCCTTGGTTGCCGACGCGGTTCATGCCGTCATTCCAGTCGCCGCTACCCATTAACGGCAGACCGTGTTCGCCTGTTTTCAGGCTGATGTCTAACGCTCGTGCGCAGTGTTCAAAAAGGCTCACTTGTTCCAGCGATTGTGTTGGCTGGAAATATATATCATCCTGTTCGTGTGCCAGTGTCAGTCCTTCCAGAAACGGCAGGTATTCTTCAAGTACCTGAGTATCACCGCTCACTTTGATATAGTGCGCGACGGTGTACGGTAGCCAGATGCGGTCGTCGGAAAAATGGGTACGCACGCCGCGCCCTAAAGGCGGATGCCACCAATGTTGTACATCACCTTCGGCAAATTGCCGCGCCGCCGCTCGCAGCAGATGGGCGCGAGTCAAATCGGGTCGGGTAACTGCCATTGCCATACCGTCTTGCAATTGGTCACGAAACCCGAATGCGCCGCCCACTTGATAAAAACCTGCTCTTGCCCATAAGCGACAACTCAGCGTTTGATATAACAACCAGCCATTTAATAGAATATCCAATTCTCTATCAGGCGTTTTGACTTGGGTTTTGGTGAGTATCTTGTTCCAATAGGCGGTTACTTTGTCAAACACGGTGGTGACTTTACTGGCTCGGTAACGCTGTACCAGTTCACTGGCGTGGGCGCGGTCATTACCTTGTCCTAATAGAAATACAATTTCTGTCCGTTGGTTCGGTGCGAGTTCAATGACCGTTTGTAAAGCGGCACACGAATCCAGCCCTGCGCCGACTCTATTTTTCAGTACCTTGGCACTTAACAGTCCTGCGGGTGCGTCCAGACTGCCGTTGCGGCCGATAAATTCAGATCTGTTTGCCGTCCAGCTGGTTTGTTGTCCCAGCATATCAACAAATGCAATGCGCTGACCAAATTCCATATCCCACGGATTGTAAGCAAACAACGCGCCTGTCGCTGGGTCTAATTCAGTGATAATGTGCGAGGTGGTCACGCTGCGCGATGCACCCAATACCCATTCCAGATAGGCGGCAATGGTCATACGTCGCGTGCGTCCAGACACATTTGTGAGCGTCAACGAGGAGATTTTAATCGGATCATCTGGACTGACAAATTGCAGCAGTTCACTATGAATACCGTGTGAAGCGTGTTCAAAACGGCTGTAACCCTGACCATGACGAATGATATAACTGGCATTATCCACCCGAATCGGCAATGCCGTCGGAGTCCATAATTCGTTGGTGTCATCGTCACGCAAATAAAAGGCTTCGCCAGCGGGATCGCTCACCGAATCATTAGACCAAGGAGTCAACTGATTCTCACGGCTGTTGCCGTTCCAAGTACAGCCGCTGCCGGCTTCCGATACCAAAAAGCCAAATTCCGCATTGGCGATAACATTAATCCACGGCGCAGGTGTCGATTGCCCGTTATCCAACACGATGACATATTCGCGGCCGTCTTTATCAAAGCCGCCGAGTCCGTTGAAAAATTCCAATGCGGGTATGGATAATACGTCAGCAGGTTCAAGGCGAGTGGTAAAAAACGGTTCGGGGTTATCTTGTCGAACCACATAATCTGCCGCAATGCGGGAATGTCTTAAGAGTTGCTCTGACAGCGTACCACGGGTACTGACCAGTATTGCGCGTGCCACCGTATGTAACAAGCGTCGCTCTTCTTCGGAGAGACGATTGGTCTGCATAGTAAAAATCGTGCCTTGATTTTGATGTTCAGAATAATTACAGAGCAGCTGATTTTCCCGCACGATACTTTCCAGTAGTGACTGCAAATCTTGGGTGTAAGACAATTCTTTTTCGTTGAGAATAATCAGATCGACCGCAAAACCTTTCATGCGCCAGTATTCATGAGCGCGTAATAATTGTTCAACAAAGATACGATCCTCAGGTTCACTGACGCGCAATAGCACAATCGGTCTATCGCCTGAGATACCATGCTGCCACAGTCCGCTCAGGTTCAGCTTATTCATCTGCATCAACCGTCCAGATGAGCGCAACGAAGGATCAGTATAGAGCAGGCGGTTAGCCAGATTTTGAAATAACTGCGCTTCCTCAGGTTTGGTACGCAAATGGTGCAGCAGAACGTGGGCGTGTGTCCACGCCATAGCGGACACCCGCTCAAATGCCGCGATATTGTGATATTTATCAGCGGCATCTTCCACCGCCAGTCGTGAAGACGCGACGACGGTTGTAAAGGTCAAATGTTCCGTTGCGCCCGCCGTAATCCGTATGCGGGTGCGCAAACTGAAAATGGGGTCAAGAACCGCACCGACTGTATTGGTTAAGGGTCGTCCGTCCATCACCGCTATCGGGTTGCGCAGTGTCTGTCCGCGTCCGATAAAGCGGGCGCGGTCGGTTTCATATTGAAAACCTGTGCCGTTTTGCCGTCCACCCAGCACATGAGCCGCCCAAATGGGTGCGTCACCATCGGCACGTTGACGGCGTTCTGCAATCAAGCCGTGAACGCTGGGCAAATGCTCGGTGTGGATGAATAGATTGGAAAACGCGGGATGTGCAATATCTGCTGACTGTGATGCAAGGACAATCTCCGCATAAGAGGTAATTTCAATTTCCCGCGTATGCGCGCCATAATTGGTGATACTCAAACGACGGATTTCGGCATCGTCTTCGGGAGACACGACAATTTCCAGTACGGTGACTATATCGCCGTCGGTGCGCGTAATACGAACACGGTCTTCGGCAAAAATGACTTCGTAATGGTCTGGAACAGTCACGGTTGGTTGATACCCGGCTGACCATAATTGCCCGCTGGCAACATCACGCAAATAAATATAACTGCCCCAGTTGTCGCGGGTGACATCTTCGCGCCAGCGGGTAACGGCAACTTTGTGCCAACTGCTATAACCTGACCCCGCCGCCGTTATCATTACCCCATAACGACCATTGGATAATAAATGTGTGGACGGCACAACAGAGGTAGGCGAGGGTATGCGTCTTATCGGCGGTTGCGCGGGTTCTCCTGCTTTAGACAGCACTTCAAGTGCAGGCAGAAAATCACTGGTTTCTGCGCTATTAGGAACGCGCTCTTGCAGTAATAACTCAGCGGCTTGAATCAGCGGCGCAGAGTGAAAACGGTGGCGCATGATGCCATCATGCAGCACATTGGCAAAGGCGACCAAAGACATACCCTGATGATGTGCCATATAGCAACGTACAATGGCGACGGGAGAACCTTCGGCGAGTCGTATCTGGGTAAAATCGAGTGCTTCATAGAAACCGTAACGCCCCATCGCACCGATAGCTTTCAGTTGCTGAAAGTTTTCCACCGCCGCATGAGGAAAATACATGGCAGCCAGTGCGGTAGCATAGGGGGAAATCACCAATTCTTCACCCAATCCGCGTTTCATGCCTAAACCGGGAACACCAAACGCTGAATATTGATAAGTGAAGTGAAAATCACGGACATTAAAGGCAGACTCTGAAACGCCCCACGGCACACCGCGTTCTTTGCCGTATTCTATTTGTCGATTGATGACTAGGCGGCAAGTTTGACCCAGTATGCTATAACGCGGCGTAAAAGTGACCAGAGACGGCATCAGGTATTCAAACATCGATCCCGACCACGATAACAATACCGTGCCTTTCGCAGCACGGGTGACTCGTCGTCCAAGGTGGAACCAATGCGAGCAGGGTACATCACGCTTGGCAATGGCGACTAAACTCGACAGTCTTGCCTCAGAAGCAAGTAAATCGTAATAACTGGGATCAAGCGTATTGTCATTCACACGGTAGCCGATTGAAAATAAATGGCAGGTACTGTCATACAGAAAATGAAAATCCATGTCATGAAACAGGATTTCCAGCTGTTGAGCTATATCTTCCAACCGTTCAGTGAGGTTGCTTGCTTGTTCACTGGCGTGTCGCAGTTTTATGGTTTGTACGGTCAGCTCTTGAGTGAGTTCAAGTTTGCTAAAGCGCAGCGCGTAGCAGTTGGCAAGTTCATCAAGAGGCGTGTCAAGACTCAGCGGATTAGGCGGCGATTCATGTTCATTCGTGAACAGTAACCAAGGCAGTAGATTATTCACATCCTGCGTGTGCGAATAAATATCATCGTGCAGTAATACGCACCATGCCAGCACTTGATTATCATTGACATCGCCGCGTTCTGTAGCACAAGCCATTGCTATATCTTGCAGTATGTTTGCATCCGCCATTAATTGCCGCCATAACAGGCCCCACTCGCGGGCATCAGCGGGTTGGCTTTGTAACACTTCACCCAATTCATCGGCTTTTTGATGCAATTCTTTCAGCGTAACGGTGAGGGTGCGTTTGTTATCAGTGATGTTAGCCAGTGCGTCTATTAATAATGTATGAGTATCGACAAGACCTGTCAATGCGCTGGACAGTGACAGCGGTTGTTTGAGCATTTCCCGACAGCCTTGTGCCAATGTCAATAAATGCCCCGCCAGATTGCCGCTGTCTACTGTGGAAATATAGCGCGGCTCTAAGGTATGTAAATCAAGGGTATCGTACCAGTTATAAAAATGCCCGTGTAAACGCGGCAAAGCACGCAAGGTGGCGAGCGTCGCTTCCAATCGCTCAACGGTATCAATCACACCAATCCAGCCAAAATCTCTGGCGGCCAGTACGGATAATAGATACAGCCCGAAATTAGTTGGTGAACTGCGATGTGCAATGACAGGTTCCGGGTCTTCTTGAAAATTATCAGGCGGTAGGTAGTTTTCCTGTGCAGTGACAAACGTGGTGAAAAATCGCCAGATACGTCTGCCGATTAAGCGCAGTTGCTCACTGTCTTCGGGGTGCAGTGATTCAGCTGCATCCAGTTTAGGCGGTAAACTCAAGGCTCTGGCAGCGATAGGGGCAAGCCACCATAACAGCAAAAACGGCAGGGCAACATTGATACCAGACGGATTAAACCATAGCACCACCGCACCCGCAGCGATAACAATCGTGGAAGAATTGAATATCGGGCGAATCAGATTTCTTAACGAATGACCTGAAGCGGTTTTTGCCTGTAGCGCAGTAACCCATTTTAGTAATTTGCGCCGCGAAATAAACAAGCGAAACAGGGTACTGACGATAGCGTCTACCATTTGCCAAGTATGTTGAGCGAGCAGTATCAACGCAACTATGCTATTGCTCAGTGCCAATAACACATTTTTTGCTGCCGCCCGCAGACTGGTTATCAATGATATGCCGCGCTGTGGCGATCGGCATTCACTGATAATCGCCATAATCACAGGAAAACCCAACGCCATCAGCACGAAGCTGATCAGCATCAACTGCGGCGCATTCGGAATAGCCCAACTTGCTACCAACAGACTAAAAGCCGCTGGCGCGGACAGCGAGCGGCGTAAATTGTCCAGCATCTTCCAGCGTCCGATAATCGGCATACCCTTACCGCGAGAGCCGATAATCCAAGGTAATAACTGCCAGTCGCCACGCGCCCAACGGTGTTCGCGTGATGCGGCTACTTCGGTATGAGACGGATATTCTTCAAAAAACTCAATATCGCTCACCAAGGCACAGCGTACATAAACACTCTCGAACAAATCATGACTGAGTTGCGTATTTTCAGGCACACGCCCTGCCAGTGCGGCCTGAAAAGTATCGACATGATACAAACCCTTGCCGCTATAAGTTCCCAGCGAAAACAGGTCTTGATACAGTTCCGATACTTCCCTGGAATAAGCATCCGTACCCGATGCCCCTGCAAAAAGCTGGTGAAAAATTGAGCATTCCTGCCGTTGCGGTAGCGTCGGTGTCACACGCGGCTGGAGTATGCCGTAACCATGCACCACACATTGAGTCAGCGGATCAAAAACAGGCTGGTTTAAAGGATGTGCGGCAACGCCGACCAAATGAGCGACGACCCCGATAGGCAATTTGGTATCCGCATCGAGTGTAATCACATAACAAATGTCCGATGGAGCAACCGCTGGTTTGCCATTCAACGGTAGAAATGAGGTATCGGTCGCACCGCGCAACAAACGGTTGAACTCGTGTATCTTGCCGCGCTTGCGTTCCCAGCCCATCCATTTGTCTTCGCTCGCATTCCATAAGCGTTTACGATGAAATACAAAAAATCGTTCTGTTTGGTATTTGGTATTGAGCGCAGCTATTGCGGTAATGGCTATGTTCAATAACACCTCATCGTTCGGCATGGTTTCGTGTTCTGCGTCTGTCCAATCGGACAGCAATGCAAAATACACATGACCGTCTGGATTTGCCAGATAACGAACTTCCATCTGCGCTATTTGCTCTTTTACTTCCGCTTCACTAACGAACATCGTTGGCACGACCACAAAGGTGCTGAGTATCGGCGGCACACCGTCTTTTAATTCCAATCGTGGCAAATGTCGCGGCGGAAGCCCTGAAATGACAAAGCGATTGACTAAACCGATGGCAATATCCGACGCGGGAAACACGCTCAATAAAGCAATCAGACAGAGTAAAGATCCATTCATCCCTGCCAATAAACTCGCGCTTATCGGGAACATAAGCAGTAACAGGGTTAATAAACTCAGGCTGCCTAAATAGGTAATTCCAGCATGGGCAATATAGATGCGCAGTAAACGATGTTTGAATGTCGCGCTGTAGTCAATATCCTCTTCAAACAGGTAACGACCACCGCCTATCAAATGGTAACCGGGTTCTTGCTGGCGATTATGGTTCGTGGCATCTGCGCCGACTTGCTGTGCTTTGGCTATCACGCGTCGGGCGATTTCTACTTCTGAATACGGCGAGCGTTTGGCGAGGTCTTCGATAGCGTGGCGGTAACGGTCTCGCGTCAGAAAATCCATCGCTGCGTAACCCTCATGAGTACGCAAGCACACATCTACCAAACTCACCTCTTCAATAAACCCAGCCCATTCAAATGCAGAAATAGCCCGCATACTGGTGATGATATTACGCGCAGTTGCATTATCGGCAATTTGATCGTTATGTTCTTTATGCACGATATCATCGAGACTAAGACCCTGCTCATGAAGCCAGCCGGTCAAAAAGTCAAGAGAGAGAGTCGTGCCTAAATGGGGATCGTGTAACCGTTGCAGAATTTGAACGGCGTATGCCTGTCGTAGCGGTGCCTGGGGTAGCACTGCCGCTGGAATAAGCGATTCTGGCTTATCTATTGACGCGGTGATTTGATCGACTTTATCAATGAACTCATCCGCCAGTTTTCGCCCTGTTTGGGAGTGCATGATACGAATCGCCAAACGGCGAAGATTATCGACCAGCAACATCCGTAAAGTAATGGGTATCGCCCACAATTCGCCGAGTGTCAGGGGTTCTACACTTTGATAAGCGCGGGTAAAATGGGTCAATAACTCAGGGGTAAAGTGGCTGTCGGTATGCGCAACCATTGCCCAAGCGATACCATAAACGCGCGGATAGCCAGCTAACTGACCTTCCGCCAACTTGGGTAATTGCCGATAATAGCTTTCGGGCAAATCAACCTGAATATCAGTAACTTGTGCTTCGATAACATGAAAATTATCCAGCAGCCATTGGGCAGCTGGCGTAATAGCGTGCTGATTGCGAACTGCTCTGGCGACGGCTTCATACGCCTCCAGTAGTACCCTTGAATTTTCATGTACTCTGGGCATTAATTTATGCCCCTCCATACTACCGCTTATTTTTTGCGCCTGCGCCAAGCTCACCGCGTGTTGTTCGAGCCGCTCTATGCTGAATAATTCAAAGCGTATAGGCTCTTCTCCACCTGGATGCTCAACTCGAGCCTGTTTTCTCCGTTCTCGCCACTTAGCCATAATTTGTACTCCCCGCGTAGATTTAGTCTTCCTCTCAAGCATAACGAATCGGCACAAAATATTCGGTGCGTTGGCGAACACACCGTTTAAATAACTGCGTGGCTTCTATTGCTCTCTACTCCCGCAACGTCAAAAACACCCTACTTATTCAGATAAATAACTATCTATTTTGATAAAAATAAAATATCACACCATCTCGTTCCCACGCGCCGCGTGGCAATGCCGTGCAGACGCGCCGCGTCGTACAGCGCAAACACAAGACTTGGCACACCGATTGCTAAATATCCATTGTCAACAAAAACAACCAAGGAGAAAGCCATGACAACCACCGCTTATGAAGTGTTATACGAACAAGGTCAACACCCCGTAAAAGCGTGGACACGCGGGGTGAGTTTCGATGAAAACTCTAAACAACAACTGTTAAATATCGCCAAACTGCCATTTATTCATAAATGGATAGCGGCAATGCCTGATGTGCATTTAGGAAAAGGCGCGACTATTGGTAGCGTGATTCCCACCATCGGCGCGGTGATTCCAGCGGCGGTGGGTGTGGATTTAGGCTGTGGCATGATGGCAATGAAAACCAGCTTAACCGCTGAGCAATTACCCGATTCATTAACCGCATTGCGTTCAGAAATTGAAAAACGTGTGCCGCATGGTTTGGTATTTAATCGCGGACAACGCGATACAGGAAGCTGGGGCGAACCACCTGAGCCTATCATGCAAGCATGGCTACCATTAAATGACGGTTTTGACCGCTTATGTGAAAAATACCCGCGTTTTAAAAACACCAACAACATTAAACACTTAGGAACGCTAGGCTCAGGCAACCATTTCATCGAAGTGTGCTTGGACGAAACGAATGCCGTGTGGGTGATGTTGCACAGCGGTTCACGCGGTGTCGGTAATCGTATCGGGACACACTTTATCGAATTGGCTAAAAAAGACATGGAACGCTGGTTTATTAATCTACCCGATAAAGATTTAGCCTACATTCCAGAAGGCACAGAACATTTTAAAGACTATTTGGAAGCCGTAAGTTGGGCGCAAGATTTCGCCATGACTAACCGCGTGGTGATGATGAACAACACCCTACAAGCCCTGCGTGATGTGTTGAAAATACCGTTTGAAGCCCATCTGGAAGCGGTGAACTGTCACCATAACTACATCAGCCGCGAACATCATTACGATAAAAACGTCATCGTAACGCGCAAAGGTGCAGTGAGTGCCAAGCTAGGTGAAATGGGGATTATCCCTGGAAGTATGGGTGCAAAATCCTTCATCGTGCGCGGTTTAGGAAATGAAGAAAGTTTTTGTAGCTGTAGCCACGGCGCGGGTCGCGTGATGTCGCGTACCGAAGCAAAAAAACGCGTGTCATTAGCAGAACATATCACCACCACCGCAGGCGTGGAATGCCGAAAAGATGAATCGGTGATTGATGAAACACCGTCGGCTTATAAACCGATTGAAGCGGTCATGGCAGCACAAGCGGATTTAGTGGAGATACTGCATACTTTGAAGCAGGTGTTGTGTGTGAAGGGATAAACAATTGAACATGGACGTTGTAGACAATAGCTATTTAATTACTATTTTTAAAATATAAGTTCGGAGCAAAGAATGGCGCAAGATTTACAAATAGAAGCGTATTGCAAGTTTTGGAATTTTTATACAAAAGAAAAATCTGAATCATGTTCTTTAGTTTCTTATGAAAAATATAAAGCAGACCCCGTTTATACGATGGGTTTTATTTATGATTGTATGGAACCAGATTACACAAGGGAAATTATTAATGCTCTAAACAGATTTGCTCATGAAATAGATGTTATCGAAACATGGAGTAACCATATTTTTCCAGATTATTCTGAGGATGAACAATTCGAGTTGTCATGGTATTTTCTCCAACTGCCGTTATATTATTGTCTTAATCAACCTCACTCTATACGAGACCGTTTAATATTCTGCGCTACACACTTATGTCATCAAGCAAATATTTTTAACAAAACGCCAGAATATAAAGATGACCTTCCTGAAGATTGGAGAATTAAAAAGAAAGAACTTATAAAAAGAGCAAAATTCTGGAATGCTAATAATAATTTACTGAATGCCTTAGATAATGTGGCTTCCGATAATTTTAAGGAAAAAACATTTAATTACAGAAATATGGCGCACCATCAAATACCACCTTCACTTGAATATGGCACAGCGAATTATGTTACAAGAATAGGTTATAAAGAAGAAACATTTGAATACACCGTATTTGAAAATGGCGTTGAAGTAAAAAAAACGAAAACAACGAAAGGCGTTTCTTATGGATTTGGTGGAACTCCGCCATTAAAGTCAAAAGATTTAATAGATGACTTAAAGCAACAACTTGAGCTATTAAAAATAGCATTTGAAGCATATTGGGCAATGATTTTAGAACATAACAATCATAATCTTATACGGAAAGATATGTAGTCTCGTAGATACTCTCTTAAAACGCAAGTCCGCTATTTGAAAAAGTCACAAAATAGCGTGTGAATTAACTTGGAGGGGCAAAGAATAAAATCTAGCCCCTTCAAAAGTTTTATTTGTTTTTAACATACCATAAATGGCGTGT
>JAURYI010000081.1 GCA_030654015.1 Methylococcales bacterium
AATCTGATGTCTGTATCATTCCTCCCAACTCATTCGCACTCGCGCGTACGGTAGAATTTTTCCGTATTCCGCGTGATGTACTGACCGTATGTTTAGGAAAATCAACTTATGCAAGATGCGGCATTATCGTGAATGTAACGCCTTTAGAACCTGAATGGGAAGGTCATGTTACGCTGGAGTTTTCCAATACCACCACACTACCCGCCAAAATTTATGCTAATGAGGGCGTAGCACAAATGCTGTTTTTTGGTGCCGATGAAGTCTGCGAAACTTCCTATAAAGACCGAGGCGGTAAATATCAGGGACAAACTGGGGTTACTTTGCCGAAGGCGTAAGTTTGTTAATTTCGCCTCAAAAGCACTTAGTCGCGTAAGCTAGGCAACGCTCTTGAGGCTATGAAAGTATGATGAAAATAACGTACAAAACGGTTTTTTAATTTTGCAAATCATTGGTTTTATATAATGTGGGAGGGGCTTTAGCCCCGAAAAGCGAGGCTAAAGCCTCTCCCACATGAATACTTTCACAGTCTCTCTTTTGCCCACTCTGCAACATCAATCCGCTTACAAAATTTACAAAATATTGGCGTAATCCTGTTCCAATTGCCGAAAATTCAAGGTACTCATAAAGCGGCTGAAGCTCATCCACGTTGATAATCCCATGAGGTCTTGAAAAGGCGGGGGAAGAAAACGCGGGGCGGAGACCGTACCTTCTTCCACTAAATCCACTAATACTCTCATATCTTCAATCATGGTTTTGCCGCAGAATAACAAGGGAATACGGTCGGGTTTGCCTTGGTGTACGGCTAATCGTATGAAGTTGTAGGTGAGTACAAAGCCTTTGATATAGGTTAAGTCTTTGGTGAAAGGCATTCCATCGGGCGTGCTGCCTCTGAATACGCGGCTACTGAGCATATAGCTTTCTTCTTTATCGCGCCCTTTGTCTCTGAAAAACGCGAATATGTCCATAAAATCTGCGCCTTGTTCGGCGAGTGTAATGGCACGAACGCGGTCAATCAAGCGCATTAGACGACTGGGTGTCGAGCTTAAGGTTAAAATTTCCATGAGTACCGCCAAGCCTTCCTGAGTAACGGTTGCCGACGGCGCACCTTTGCCCAGAAAGGTGCAGTACGGCTGTTCCAATCCGTTGAGTGTAGTCCCTAAATGCACCCACACTTCATGCACTTCCAGCATTCGTAAATCGCGCACGTTGAACATGGCATCGGCGCGTAATTTAACGTAATCCGTCCCTGCGGCGGCATCGGCAACAATACCGTCACTGATCATGGCGCGTAAACCTTCCCCGGGAAATACCGCTTGTATGCGCTCATTCAAGATGGCAACGCCATCGCTGGCATTGATGGTTTTGGGTTCTTCGGCTAAAAAATCCAGTTGCACGAGTTGTGACAGTGTTCCTTCCATCATGCTGCCCAAATCAGCGATAGACGGGTCGCCGACATGAAATACGTCTTCCGATGAGCCGTAGAGTTCCTGAGAAATGTTGGCAAACGTCGGTGTGCCGCGCGTATCCAGCATATTCACTACATCTTTATATTCACGGCACATACGGCGCATGATGACGCTGAGCGGATTGAGTTGCCCCAGTTTGCGGACTAAATCGCGCTGGATCTGATGAAACTCCTGTTTTTTTTCAGCAGGGTCAAAACCTAAAGAGCGGCTTTTATAATAATCAGCGGTCACAATCGGCGGCTTTTTGCAGTGACTGTCAAAAAATGCTTGTTTGATGCTGTCATCCCATTTTACGGAGTCCAGAATGCGAATCGGTTGTTGAGCGGTCACGATACGGTCAGATAGGGCTTTTACTTCTGTCAGATAGGTGGTGGGTTTGATTATTTTTTGGCGCATGGGCTTGTGTACTCCATCAGCAAGTTTCTTATACTGCGCGGTCGGCAGTCAACTTGTAATGTATAGCATGAGCGGCAGGGGTTTTACAGATTTTTTCTTATTCCGCAATAATAAACTTACCAGCGATAAACCGTGCAGGTCAGGTTAGCGATAGCCTAACCCGACCTGTACCCGTTCTAGCGTCTACGCCCTTGCTGACCTTTAGCATCGGGTTTAACGGCGACGTGTTTTTCTTTTTCCATACCCACATATTCAAATAATAAATCCAGTTCTTTGTCGGTGAGTTCGTAAAAGCGGCTAGTTCTTAAGCCTTCGGGTAATACGATTGGCCCGTAACGTACACGGATTAAACGGCTGACGGTGAGCAGGGTTTGTGATTCCCATAAGCGTCTGACCAGACGGTTACGTCCTTCGCTGACGATGACGTTGTACCATTTATTCGCGCCTTCGCCGCCTGCGAAATGAATTTCATCAAATTTGGCTTTGCCGTCTTCCAGTTCTACGCCTGTTTTCAGAGTTTCCAAGGTGGCATCGGAGACATGACCCAAAATGCGCACTGCGTATTCGCGCTCCACTTCGGTGGAGGGGTGCATTAAGCGGTTTGCCAGTTCGCCGTTGTTGGTGACTAATAACAAGCCTGAGGTGTTGATGTCCAAGCGACCGACTGCAATCCAACGCGCGGTTTCCAGTTTGGGCAGGTTTTTAAAAATCACGGGGCGATTTTCAGGATCGTTGCGCGTTACCACTTCGCCTGTGGCTTTGTGATACAGGAGTACGCGGGTCGGTTGTTCGGCAAATTTTTCCCAATGCACTACGCGGTCGTTGATTTGCAGGTAGTCGCCTACTTTGAGTTTTACACCTTGAGTGACGACTTCGCCGTTGACTTTAATGCGCCCTTCTTCTATCCAGCGTTCAATTTCACGACGTGAAGCGATACCGCCACGCGCTAACATTTTTTGAATGCGTTCACCTGACTCGCTGGTGGCTTGCGCAACGACTTTGGTCGCGGGTTTTTCGACTGCGCTCGGTGCGGGTTTGGCAGGACGCTGTTTGGGCGTGGTGGCTTGGGTGGTTTTTTGCTTACGCTGTTGTTTGGGGGTTTTCACGGTGTGCCTGTGCGGTGGAGTTATCAAGTATCGGCTCGTCGAGTTGTTGTATCTCGGCTAAAGTCGGGAGTTCGGTTAGGGTGCTGAGATTAAAATAATCCAGAAATTGTTTGGTTGTGCCGTAAAGCGCGGGGCGACCCGGAACGGCTTTTTGTCCGATGACTTTTATCCATTCGCGTTCCAATAGGGTTTGTATGATACTGGAACTGACGCTTACGCCGCGTATATCTTCGATGTCGCCGCGCGTCACAGGTTGGCGATAGGCAATAATGGCGAGGGTTTCCATCAGGGCGCGGGAATATTTGGGCGGTTTTTCTTCAAATAATCGTGCGACCCAGTGCGATAATTCGGCTTTGACTTGAAACCGATAGCCGCTGGCAACCAATTTTAATTCAATCGGGCGCGGTTGATAATCAGCGGCGATAGCGTCGATTGCCGTTTGAATATCCGCAAGTTCGGGTTGTTCGATTTCAGGAAAAACCTGTTGTATTTGCTTGCAGCTCATCGGACGATGCGCGGCAAATAATAGAGCTTCTACGATGTGTTTTATGTCCATGATTAAGCGGCTTTAACGCGCAATTCGCTGTAAGGTTCGGCTTGAGTAATTTCGATAAGGCTGTCTTTGCCCAGTTCCAGTATGGCTAAAAAGGTGACGACTGCGCCCGCGCGTCCTTCTTGTTGGCTGAATAACTGCGGAAACGTGCAGCTTTCAACGCTGGTCAGGGTGTCTAAAATGCGGGTCATGCGTTCGCGTAGCGATAACGGTTCTCTGGAAACGTGGTGGTGCGTGTGTTGGTCTACGCGGGTTAAGACATCTTTAAACGCCAGTAATAAATCGTGTAACGGCAATTCAGGCAAGGCTTGCTCTACGCTTAATGCCGAAACATCGACTAGCGTACCGAACAGTTCACGCTCCATACGCGGTAGCTCGTCGATTTGTTCAGCGGCGTTTTTAATAATTTCGTATTCTTGCAGGCGACGAATCAGCGTGGCGCGTGGGTCTTCTTCTTCGATTTCTTCTTCGGTTTTTCTGGGCAATAACATTCTGGATTTTATTTCTGCCAGTAATGCTGCCATCAGTAAATATTCCGCCGCCATATCCAGATTTAATATACCCATCAATTGAATGTAGGCGATATATTGCTGGGTAATCTGGGCAATGGGAATGTCCACAATGTCCATATTCTGCCGTCTGATTAAATACAGCAATAAGTCTAACGGCCCTTCAAAGGTATCCAGTAATACTTCCAGTGCGTCGGGTGGAATGTACAGGTCTTCGGGTAGCGTATGAAGCAACGTGCCATTGACAGTGGCGAGGGTAGGAAGTGTGGTTACTGCGTCCATTATTAATTCGTGATTATCCTGCACTTAAACCCGCAATAGAAAAAAACAGTTGCTGAGCAATGAACAGCGGATACGCTAAAATCGTACCCAGTATATTGGTCGATAATAACAGCAGTAAGATAATAAAACCGAATCGCTCCAGTTTGTTGTATTGCCACGCCCAATAATTAGGTAATAAACCGCTTAAAATACGACTGCCATCTAACGGCGGAATCGGTAATAAATTAACCAACGCCAACACCAGATTGATAGAAATACCTGCAATGCCTGTGTAAATTAACGGTTCAGCAATCATTGCCGCACCAGATCCGATAGTCATACCGACACGCGCAATCAATGCCCAAAAAATAGCCATCAGAATATTGGATACAGGCCCGGCCAATGCGACAACTGCCATATCAGCGCGTGGATTTTTAAAATTGCGCGGATCAACAGGTACAGGTTTCGCCCAGCCAAAAATAAAGCCTGTGCCTGTAATTAACAGCAAACCAGGAATAATAATCGTACCGACTAAATCAACGTGTTTAATGGGATTGAGGGTTAAGCGACCCTGACTGTCGGCAGTGTTATCGCCGTATTTTTTCGCGACCCAGCCATGCGCGACTTCATGCACGGTAATGGCAAACACCACGGGCAATATCCAGACGATAATGCGTTGTAATAGACTTAATTCATTCATCATGATGGCAGTGTCCTTTAAATTTTACCTGCAAGCCTGAGTAATAGACCCGCGATAATAGTTGTTTGTAATAGTCCCATACCAATAATCCAGTAAATTAACTCTGCGTTAGAGCGAGAAATTTTAAAGAGAGCTATGCGTGGCAATTTCATTTAAAAAATCCTCATATTCTGTTTTATGAGAGCCGCTGAAATTTGGCATCTTTGGGTTGGTGAGGCAGCCTCTTGGTTCAACATAGCTGGATATTATTTTCTTGGGATTCTCGTGCCAAGAAATATTAAAAGCCGCAAACGTTGAATAAAACTCCATGCTTGAATAATTGGGTATATTGTCGTGTATCCACCACGCTAATGCAGTCCAGTTATTTGTTCGTTCATAGTATGGAATAAAGGAATTTACAATAATACAAGCTGTTGCTCCCATATAACCATTTTCATCTTTTCTATCCCAAATGTGACCTGCGTAATTGGACTCGTTTCTTGAGCAGTTATACTGGTTTTTATTTTCAGCACCTTTTGCATTGACAGCACAAGACCTATAGGCAGAACGGATGCTTATGCGTCCTAACTGTTCTTGTATTGGCTCAAGAACGTTTTGACAAAGTGCTTTACCCGCCATAATGGCAAGTTCTGGGTCGTCAGGAATATTGGGGATGCCTTCCATTTGAGATATTTCTGAATACAGAAAATCTCGCATAAAAAAAGACTTCGAAAGTCTTTCACGACCAAAGTTTTCTAATGTTTTAACTGATGATGGTTTTTTCAAGGCTTTCTCTATTTTACTAATCCAACATCGGCGCAATGCCTTTGCCTTGTCTGAGAATCTCGGTGCCGCTACTGGAAAATTCAATGATCGTGGTGGGTTCAAATTCAATAATGCCCGCATCAATGATTAAATCCAGCTCATGCTCCAATTTTTCCCGAATGTCAAAAGGATCGGTCAATGCCTCATCATCATTGGGTAACATCAAGGTGGAACTGAATAAGGCTTCGCCCAATTCCTGCAATAATAATTGCGTGACGGGATGGTCGGGAATACGAATACCGATGGTTTTTTTCTTGGGATGCTGCAAACTGCGTGGCACTTCGCGGGTGGCATCCAAAATAAAGGTAAATGCACCCGGAGTTAAGGTTTTAATCAAGCGATACGCATCGTTACCGATTTTGGTAAAGGTGGCGACTTGCGATAAATCTTTACAGACCAAGGTGAAATTATGCTTATCATCCAAGCGTCTGATGCGTCGAATCTTATCCATTGCCTGCTTGTCACCGACCATACACGCCAGTGCGTAAGACGAATCGGTAGGGTAGGCAATCACGCCACCTTGGCGAAGAATCTCGACAGCGCGATGAATTAATCGCAGTTGCGGGGTTTTGGGATGCACTTCAAAAAACTGAGCCATTGCTTATGTGTGGTAATAGATGAACATCGGATAATTATACCGTACATCCACTTAAGCGGCTTGTTTTGCGAAAAACTTGGGTACAATAAGACGCTAAGTCACTCAACAATAACGGTCGTGTAATGATTATTCGTATTGCTCTGTTACTGCTTGCTGGTGCATTTATTATGATGGCATCGGCGGATTTATTGACAGAATTAACCCTGCCAATCTTGCCTGATTTCATCACACAATTAGGTTTGGGCTTATTATTGTCTGCGTTTGCCTTGTTGATTATCATGGGTTTATTTGCACTTGGTACACACATAATACAAGCAGTGACTACTTATTGTTCAGAGACACAACGCAATCAGCGGCGCGTGTTATTCATTGAAAACAAACAAGCGCAGCTAAAACAGCTGTTTCATTATCGTGCAAGGCGTATCAGCTATGTGCATGAACGCACCAGACAACACTTGATACACCATAATAATCGCCAGCAGCTTGCCGCATTATCCAAAGCCATAGAGCAGGATTTGAATGCCTTAAAACCGCGCGTGTCCAGAGAAACACTAAAACAACTACAGCAAGAAAACCGCTATTATTATCAGCAACAAGACAGCGCGGCGTTAATACAATTACAGCAAAAAATCCGTCATGACTATTAAACACTGGGTACTGCAAGCGGTTGACCTGCTGCATACGCTAAAAGATGAAAAACTGCATTGGCAAACCAATAATCAGGCGCGACAACTGCAACTTAAACACGCCCGCATACTGGCAGAAAACCAGCTTGCCGATGAACTGAAAAAGAAAAGTCTGCAACTGGAACACGACATCAGCTTATTACAAACCCAACAGAGTACCGAGCTTGCCCTGTTGAAAATTAAATGCAAGCAGGACATTAAAGACTATCAGCAATACCTGATTGCGTTGGACAAGCTCAAAGAGTCGATAAAAAATAGCTACCAGCAACTGCCCGAAGCGGTCGCGTTTACTATTCATCATCATGCGAAACAGCTGTTAAACAGAATGTGGGAAGAGGAAAATTTTGAAGATAAAATGCGCCACGAAATGCGGTTAATTCAATTTATGACCACCGTGCATGAAGATGCCAGTGCAATGTTGCAGAGTGATAGGCAGGATAAATTACCTGAAAAAACCTTGGGTTTAATAACAACTATTGAAAATAAGGGTAGGTTGGGGTGAGGCACGAACCCCAACAAACACATTTACTCGTTTCCACGCGCGGCATCACTGCCCACAGTTAAGCCGAAAAACGTTATGACCGACTAAGGTAGACGCGAATTTATTCGCGCTTTCACAGCGTACTGCGCGAATAAATTCGCGCCTACCTTTTCTTAAACGCGGCGCATGAGAACAAGAAAGTTACACCATTTACAACGACCCAAAATAAGCCGCCAACGCCTTCATATCATCCTCGGACAGCGTAGCCGCAATCGCCTGCATGTGGCTTGCTTTGCGTGAACCGTCTTTAAAATTAGCCAGTTGCTTCACTAAATAA
Source organism: Methylococcales bacterium (assembly GCA_030654015.1). Taxonomy (GTDB): domain Bacteria; phylum Pseudomonadota; class Gammaproteobacteria; order Methylococcales; family Methylomonadaceae; genus UBA4132. The sequence goes on from JAURYI010000081.1 coordinate 7,898, forward strand.
TCAGGCTGTTGACCTGCCAAACGGGGAAACTGTCCATTACCCGCACCCGCTTCACCATGACAACCCAGACACATTGCCGCCTTGTCTTTGCCGACTTTAGCCAATGCCGCATCACCACCCGCTTTAGCCGCAGGTTGGTCGGCAAAATAAGCCGCCAGATTAGCCATATCATCATCACTTAAACTCGCCGCCATACCCGCCATCATTGCACCGCTGCGACTGCCTGATTTAAACGCTTTCAATTGATTAACAAGATACGCAGGTTGCTGAGCCGCTAAATTGGGAAACTGCGCATTGGCACTTTTACCGCCCGCGCCGTGACAACCCGCGCACATCGCCGCTTTTTGCTCGCCCGCCGCTTTATCCGCCGCCCACACAGCCGGGCTTAAAAAACAGCCCGCAATTAATAGAGCCGACATTGATTTTTGTAGTGTATTCATAACTCACCTCATACTGTAAATGATTAGTCACGCAGTACAAATATACAACTGTTTGCTTAAAAGGCGTACAAAACCTATTTTACAAGCCGCTGTTAGCATTTATTTCTTCACCAGCTTTTGCACCACCAAACTGCCTACCATATCGCCTTCGACATTCACCGCAGTGCGCAAGGTATCAATCAAACGGTCTACGGGTAATAAAATAGCGATTGCCTCGGCAGGCAAACCGACCGATTGCAACACCATCACCATCGTCACCATGCCCGCACTGGGAATTCCGGGTGCGCCGATTGCTGAAATCATGGCAGTAAAAAAGACAATCAACTGCTGCACTAAATTCAATTCGATACCGACTAAATTAGCCACAAATAACGCGGCGGCGGCTTCATAAAGTGCCGTACCATCCATATTAATAGTTGCACCTAAAGGCGCGACAAATTGCGCGATTTCTTTACGAACGTGCAAATTATGTTCAACACAGCGCAAGGTAATCGGCAAGGTCGCCGAACTGGAACTGGTCGCAAATGCCGTCACCAATGCCTCACGCGCACCGCGCCAAAAAGTCAGCGGCTGCATCCCCGTCACCACATACAAAATCAACGGCAACACAATGACACCATGCACCAATAATGTACCCATCACCACCGCGACAAATTTACCCAAACTGCTCAATAATACCAGCTCCTGACTGACAATCAGTTTGACCAACAACGCCATAATACCAAACGGTGCGATTACCATAATCCAGCGCACCATCTGCATGACAATTTCCAGCAACTCTTGCAACAGCGTCAGAATATTACGATAACGCTCACCGCCAATCACCAGCGCGATACCCAGAAATAACGCAAACACCACCACCGCCAACACATTGCCCTGCGCTAAAGCGGCAACAGGATTCATAAATAAACCATGCAGAAATTGCGCGAAAAACTCCGCCACGCTTTGTTGCTTTGCCTCAAAATTGCTCATAGCTTGCTGAAACATATCCAGATGCAAACCCTGTCCAGCTTTAAAAACATGAGCGGCAACCAACCCCAACACAATAGCAACCGCCATCGAAAAAGCAAAAAAGCCCAAAGTGCTAATCCACACCCGATGAATTTGCTGATGCGCCTGCAAATTCGCCACACCCACCACAATCGATGTAAAAACCAGCGGCACCAGTACCATTTTCAACAAATCAATAAACAATGTACCCAGCAAATTAGCGACATATAAACTCGATTGCGTAATCGGCGCAGTTTTACCCATCGCCAGCAACGCTAAACCGATAATAATACCGAACAAAGCTCCTAGTAAAATCTGCGTGTTGAGTGTGGGGAGTTTCATTTTTATTCTGATTCCAGTTAAATTCAGGTGCTTATAAAACAGGCGTTAATTTTATTAACTCATATTTTATTTTTTCTTCGCCAGAATACGGGTGTGTTTTAATGGTTTGTTCTATTTCCGCTTGATAGGTTTCGTTAATCGTTGCGGATTGAATATACGCATAGTCGGCAATTCTGCCTGAAAATTTCAAGCTGTCGTCTGATGATAGTTCATAATTTTTTGTTCTGGAATTGAAACCGACCAGTTTGCCGATAATCGTTATGGTTTCTTTTTCGGCTATATCTAAGGTGCTGATAATATCAAACGCGCTTTTTATTACTTTTTTATCTAGTAGAAATTCACCACCGCGATGAATTCTAGGTGAACTCCATTCAAATTTTATATCACTGTGAATACTTAATAATTCTTTTAGTAATAGTTGGTATTTAGATGCGGCTCTGCCTTTCAGCTCATGAAGTTTATTTTTCAACGCGGCTTCATTATCGTTTACCATAAAAAGATACAGCAGCTCTAATAATGCGTTGGAGATAAGTGAATAATCAAATATATCATTATCCATATAGCTGGATTTTAATTGAATACCGAATGGACTGTTAAATATCTGACAGGCATTTAATGCGGTTTTTTGCAGGGTATCAGCGGGAATAGCTCCTTTTACCGTTGGTTTACCTGAGCAGGTTTGTCCGATAGCGTCGATGACTTCCTGAAAATAAATTAATGTTTTGCCCAAGTCTTTGATATTCATTGCTGCGCCCCAATTATCAGGCGGATAAAAATGTAAATTACAGACTTCTTTTTTTACCGCGTAATCAGCGTTGTTTGTATTTATTTTATCCAAACTATCCCGATGTTCTGCGGTTTGTCGGGATTGTATATTTTCGGTTGATGGTTCAGGGTAATAGGCTGGAAAATCGCTCAACGTGATTCCTCATTGGTTTTTATTGTTGGTATTGGCTTATTTAAAAGCAGTTAATAATTATACACAGTGAATCTTTATAAATCAGCGGTGTTATATGTCACCAGCCTGTTAAATAACGGTCAATCATGCCGCTGGATTCATTGAGCATTTCATCGGGTAAGTAACAGTTTTCTGGAATATAAACGCCCGCGCCTTGTTTTTTTAATTCACCGATATGGTTGGGTAATGAGCAGGGATTATGGCGTAAATCCAATACTCGACAATCAGGAAATAACGCCAGTTCAGGCGCAACAACGCTCAGGTGATTATGACTGACATCCAGCACGGCTAAATTTAATTGCCCGATGTCAGGCGGTAGCGCGTGTAATTGGGTATTGTCCAGATACAGTTCGCGTAAACGGCTGAGTTGGACTATATCAGGCGGCAGACAAGTGAGCGGATTATTGGACAAACCCAGCGCGTACAACGCGCTCAGTCGGGTAATATCAGGCGGAAAACGACTGAGTTGATTATTAGGTGCGTACAGTCGGCGTAACTGCTTGATCTGGGCTATTTCAGCGGGTAGCCAGCGCAGTTGATTACTGCCGATAACCAACTCTTCCAAGGCGGTCAGTTGTCCAATTTCAGGCGGCAAATAGCGCAATTGATTCAGGTATAAATACAAGGTGCGCAAGCTGTCGAGTTGCCCGATGTCGGGCGGTAATTGGATGAGTGCAAGCTGTGCTAAATTCAGTTCCTGCCATTGCTCTTGTTGGGCTAGGTGAATGTGGGCGATGAGTTGGTTTTTGGTCATGTTGATACGGGTGTTGAGTGGGCAAAAAATGATGCGAACAAGGCAAAAACAGGATTGCCATTTGCAACTTTATTATTTAACGATACTATGTGAAGCTATGCTAAACCTTCAACCTTTATTCCCAAAGGACATTATGAACAAACGATTATTATGCGCGGTATTGCTGTGTCTGCCTGTAGTGGCACATAGCGAGGCAAGCAAAGTGTCTGAACGTATTTTAAAAAACGGCTTAAAAGTGCTGGTGAAAGAAGATCACCGTTCGCCTGTGGTGGTGTCGCAAGTGTGGTACAAAGTGGGGTCGAGTTATGAACCTAACGGTATTACGGGCATTTCTCATATGTTGGAACACATGATGTTTAAAGGCACGGATAAGCATCCAGCGGGTGATTTTTCCAAAATCATTGCTGAAAATGGCGGTGATGAAAATGCGTTTACTGGTCAGGATTATACGGCGTATTTTCAAACCATGGCGGCGGATAAGTTGGCGGTGAGTTTTGAACTGGAAGCCGACCGTATGCGTAATCTGCATTTGCTGCCCGAAGAGTTGAAAAAAGAACTGGAAGTGGTCACGGAAGAACGCCGTATGCGCACCGATGATAAACCACAGGCGAAATTAGGCGAATCGTTTAATGCGGTGGCGTTTACCAGCAGCGGATACAGACACCCTGTCATCGGTTGGCCGTCGGATATTGCCAATTATAAAGTGGAAGATTTACAGGCGTGGTATCAGCAATGGTACGCACCTAATAATGCCACTTTAGTTGTCGTCGGTGATGTGCAGACGCAAGCGGTATTTGATTTGGCAGAAAAATATTTTGCTGAACTGAAAACCAGCGATATTAAACCGTTAAAACCCCAGCCTGATATGGAACAATTGGGTGTGCGCCGTATTACGGTGAAAGCACCTGCAAAAATGCCCGTGATGGTGATGGGTTATAAAGTGCCGTCGCTAAAAACTGCGACGCAAGAAACCGAGGCTTACGCGCTGGAAGTGTTGGCGGGTGTGTTGGACGGCGGCAACAGTGCGCGCTTATCAACGGATTTAGTGCGCGGTAAACAACTAGCGGTATCCGCAGGTGCAAGTTACGATTTAGCAAGTCGCTTAGAGGCTTTATTTGAGCTGGAAGCCACGCCTGTAGAAGGTAAAAAAGTTGCCGATGTAGAAGCGGCGTTAAAAGCCGAAGTGAACAAATTACAACAAACCTTAATCAGCGACGAAGAATTACAACGCATTAAAGCGCAGGTATTAGCCAGCTCGGTGTACGAAAAAGATTCTAATTTTTATCAGGCGATGCAGTTAGGCGCGTTAGAAACGGTGGGTTTACCGTGGCAAAAAGCCGATGAATATGTTGGTAATATCAATAAAGTCACCGCTGAACAAGTGCGTGATGTAGCAAAAAAATACCTGATTGAAGACCATTTAACGGTGGGCTATCTTGATCCGCAAGCCATTAAACCACAAGCAATGACTACTGCTGCCACCACCGCTATTAACGCCAAGGGAGAAAAATAATGGCTATTCGTTTATTAGGTTTATGGTTGTTTGTATTCAGTTCTGTGACTGTGGCAGCGGCAAAAATTGACAACTGGCAAACGCCGCAAGGCAGTCGTGTGTATTATGTGCGCACCGAAGGTTTGCCGATGGCAGATATTCAAGTCAGTTTTGATGCAGGCGGCGCGCGGGATGGGCAACAGTTCGGGGTTGCGGCTCTGACAGCGGCATTATTGGACACGGGTGCAGGCTCGTGGAATGCCGATGCGATTGCGCAACGTTTTGAAAGTGTCGGCGCGTTGTTTGATGTCAGCGCGTCTACCGAAATGACTACGGTATCTTTACGCACGCTGACCGATAAAGCGTTATACGATAAATCGCTGGAAACCATGCAGACGATTTTAACCAAGCCGCGTTTTAATGCACCTGATTTTAAACGCGAACAAAGCAGAACCCTCGCGGCATTAAAGCAACAGGAAGAATCACCAGCGGCGGTCGGAAGTATTGCTTTCAGCAAAGCTCTGTACGGGTCGCATCCTTACGGACACCAGACGGCAGGTAATCTTAAAAGCGTCGCCGCGCTGAAAATCGCGGATTTACAAAAGTTTTATAAAAATTATTATGTGGCGGCAAATGCTATTGTCGTCATCGTCGGCGATGTCTCCAAAGAACAGGCAGAACAAACCGCGCTGTTATTGGTAAAAGACTTACCGACAGGCAAAAAACCCGAAGCTCTGCCCGATGTAGTGCTGCCTACGCAAGCCACGCAACAACACATTGAATTTCCCTCCACACAAACTCATGTGCTGGTCGGTTTGCCTGTGACCTATCGCAAAGATCCCGATTATTTTAATCTGTACATCGGTAATCATATTTTGGGCGGTAGCGGTCTGGTATCGAAATTATTTGATGAAGTGCGTGAAAAACGCGGCTTGGCCTACAGTGCCAGTAGTTCCATGTCGCCGATGTTAAAACCCGGCCCGTTTACTGTCGGACTGCAAACCCGTAATGACCAAACCACGCAAGCGGTGGAAGTGCTGAATAAAACGCTCAGTGATTTTGTTAATCAAGGCCCGACCGAAGCTGAACTTATCGCGGCGAAGAAAAACATCATCGGCGGTTTTGCGATGCGTTTTGATACCAATAAAAAACTCGCCAACTACGTCGGCATGATTGGCTTTTATGAAATGCCGTTGGATTATCTGGATACTTTCCAGCAAAAAATCGAAGAAACTACCCTAGCGACGATTACCGATGCGTTCAAACGCCGCGTGAATTTAAACGCCTTGCAAACCGTTACAGTCGGCAAAACAGAAGCGGCAAAAAACAGTGCAAAATAAATTAACTATTATCGGCGGCGACTGGCGCAGTCGTAAAATCAGCTTTGAAGATGCCGAAGGCTTAAGACCGACACCTGCGAGAGTGCGCGAAACACTATTCAACTGGTTGCAATACGATGTTATCGGTAGCCGCTGTCTGGATTTATACGCAGGCAGTGGCGCGTTGAGTTTTGAAGCCGCCTCGCGCGGCGCAAAATCGGTGGTGCAGGTGGAAAATAATCCTGTGGCGTGTCGGGCGTTAAAAGCCAACGCGCTGAGTTTGGCTGCGGAGCAGATTAAAATTATACAAAGTGATGTGTTCCGTTATTTGGCAGGTGATGCCGAAGCCTTTACTCTGGTATTTGTTGACCCGCCGTTTAAACTGAATCTGGCGGCACAAACCTGCCACTGGTTGGAGGATAAAGGCTGGTTGGCTGCGTATGCGAAAATTTATGTCGAAACTGAACGCAGTTGTCAGCTTGATGCCATGCCTGAAAACTGGCGATTATTGAAACAGAAAACCGCAGGGGAGGTGATGTATCATTTATTTGAGCGCGTTGCCAATCCAGTCAATACAGATTTATCCTCGTAATTCCATACCAAATCACGCCGTAACGCGATATTCATTCCATGTCGCGTTGCGCGTATTTCAAGCATTGTATAAAATTCGCTCTAAATATTTTTTAACTATCTTAGGGTGACATCATGTACCGATTCGATATTATTAATCATTTAATTCAGCGATATGACTATCAACGTTATTTAGAAATCGGCGTGGAAACAGGTGAGGCATTCAATAACGTTCAGTGCGCGGTTAAACACGGCGTTGATCCTTTTTCGGATAATGCTACGTTCCGCATTCCATCCGATGAGTTTTTTGCCATGATTCATGATGACGTGGAATATGACATCATTTTTGTCGATGGTCTTCATGTGGAAGATCAGACACAACGTGATATTGAAAATGCTCTCCTGCATTTAAGCGACGGCGGTACTATTGTTGTGCATGATTGCAATCCTCCTACCGAATGGCATCAACGCAGTTATGAAGACTTTTTACAGAAGTACAGTGACTGGAACGGCACGACATGGCGGGGCTTTGTCAATTTACGCGCCACCCGCCCTGATATAGAAATGTGTGTTGTCGATACCGATTGGGGATGCGGGATTATCCGACTGGATGGGGAAGGGCAGGATGTTATTGATTTGCCCGATAACTACAGTTACACAGATTTTCATGCACGTCGCGAGGAATGGTTGAATCTAATCCCAGTGGAAGCATTTTTACAAACGCTGGCGTGAGAATAAACCCCGTCAGGCGTTGAAAACCTGACGGGGTTGGCTTTACGGAGTAAAAACCTGAGTTTGTACGCCAATTAACTACTTATACTTCGTGATAAATCGCCGCACCTTCTTGTAAAAACTCTTGCGATTTTTCATCCATACCGATTTTTAACGCTTCTTCGTCGGCAATGCCTTTTTCTGCTGCGTAATTACGCACATCTTGGCTGATTTTCATCGAGCAGAAATGCGGGCCACACATTGAGCAGAAATGCGCCACTTTTGCCGAATGTTTCGGCAGGGTTTCATCATGGAATTCGCGGGCTTTTTCGGGATCAAGTCCGATATTGAATTGATCTTCCCAACGGAATTCAAAACGGGCTTTACTCATGGCGTTATCACGCGCTTGCGCACCTGGGTGTCCTTTAGCTAAATCCGCAGCATGAGCGGCGATTTTGTAAGTGACGATACCTTCGCGCACGTCTTGCTTATTGGGCAAACCTAGATGTTCTTTTTGCGTCACATAACACAACATCGCGCAACCGTACCAGCCGATATTTGCCGCGCCAATCGCTGAGGTGATGTGGTCATAACCTGGTGCAATGTCGGTGGTCAAAGGGCCTAAGGTGTAAAAAGGAGCTTCGCCGCATTCTTCCAACTGTTTTTCCATGTTGATTTTAATCATGTGCAATGGCACATGACCAGGGCCTTCAATCATGGTTTGGACATCGTGTTTCCACGCGATTTTGGTCAGTTCACCCAGTGTTTCTAATTCGCCAAATTGCGCGGCATCATTCGCATCATAAATTGAACCGGGACGCAAACCATCACCTAATGAGAACGATACGTCATAGGCTTTCATGATTTCGCAGATTTCTTCAAAATGCGTGTACAAGAAACTTTCGGTGTGATGCGCTAAACACCATTTTGCCATAATCGAACCGCCGCGTGACACGATACCTGTCATGCGTTTGGCAGTTAATGGGACGTGATGTAAGCGTACACCTGCATGAATGGTGAAATAATCTACGCCTTGTTCAGCTTGTTCAATCAGGGTGTCGCGGAAAATTTCCCACGTTAAGTCTTCGGCTTTACCGTTGACTTTTTCTAACGCCTGATAAATCGGCACTGTACCAATCGGCACGGGTGAGTTACGCAAAATCCATTCGCGGGTTTCGTGGATATTTTTACCTGTCGATAAATCCATGATGGTATCGCCGCCCCAACGAATGCCCCAGAGCATTTTTTCTACTTCTTCATCAATCGAAGAGGTGACCGCTGAGTTGCCTAAGTTGCCGTTGATTTTGACGAGGAAATTACGCCCGATAATCATCGGTTCTAATTCAGGGTGGTTGATGTTGCACGGAATAATCGCCCTGCCCCGCGCCACTTCATCACGGACAAATTCAGCGGTAATTTTATCGGGAATAGCCGCACCGAAAGAATCACCCGCGTGTTGGTCTTTCCACAATTCGCGCATTTCTTCCATTTTTTGGTTTTCGCGAATAGCGATAAATTCCATTTCAGGCGTGATGATGCCCTGTCTGGCATAGTGCATTTGCGAAACATTTTTGCCTGCTTTGGCACGGCGTGGTTTGCGCGTTAGTTCAAAACGCAAATCAGCGGTAGCGGGGTCGTGCAGACGTTGTTGACCGAATTCAGAGCTAGGGCCGTCTAATAATTCGGTATCATCACGCTCTAAAATCCAGTTGGCACGAATCGCGGCTAAACCTTTTTTTAAATCAATTTCCACGTTAGGATCAGTATAAACGCCTGACGTATCGTACACATACAACGGGCCGTTTTTTTCGACAGCACCAAAATGCACGGGCGTATCCGATAGGGTAATTTTACGCATCGGTACTTGAATGTCAGGGCGTGAACCTTGGACGTAGATTTTTTCTGAGGCGGGGTAAGAATCAATTTTTACAGAGCTTGCGGTGCTGGCAAGCTCGTCTTTCAGGACTGCGCTCATGCTGTTCTCCAAAATAGAATACGAAAGCGCAGGGAAGTTTGAGGGCTTTCCTACGCTGGTGTTAACCAGAGTCAGGTTCAAAGGGTTTAATCTCAGCTTATCTTTATTAAAAATAAGCACCCCTAGCCTTTTACGGATATGCTGCTAAGTTAAAGGAAAAGAGGCAAAATTGCAAGTTACGCACGGTGTTTTGCGGCGAAAAAGCCCTATAAAACAAGTGGTTTTGTGGGGTACGGTAATAGGGAGGTGCAGATCTGTCAGGTTTTTAAAACCTGACAGATCGGTGTTTTGACGTGATGTTAAGTAACGAATCTAACACCCACATTATCAGCGGTTGGTGCGATAAAGTGGTGTGTTATTTGTTCAATACGTCAGTGCGGGTAGTTTCGGCAAGAGCCATTACTTGAGCAATCAGCGCGGGTGGTACGCTCAGATCGACCAATGTGGCAGATAAATGCTCCATAACCGCATTAAAATGACTATCATTCAGCCCCATTTTGACAAATCTGGCATGGGCGGTACGCATATCTTTTCCTGAATAATCATTCGGGCCACCAAATGCCATCGTTAAAAAGGCTTTTTGTTTAGCGGCTTGTCTTTCCATATCGCTGTTGTCAAAAAAACGGTTGATACGATGATCTGCTAATACTTTGCGATAAAAAATCTCTACTGCCGCGTCAACAGCCGCCGCGCCGCCGAGTTGGTCAAATAATGATGCGCCAGTTGTTGTGTCTTGTACTTCACTCATAAGTCTTCTCCTGTATTATTATGTTATGTCTGAGCCATTTTGCTCAAAAGGCAGTGTATAACAAGGCAAAAACTTGTGCCATATAAAATAATGTAGGTATCGAAAGAATATTATCGCGTTTGTCGCCATTATTTAATGGCAGTGATAGCTCAATGCGGGTAATTTTTCTATGACTGAACTTTAAACCCATTATAATGTTTCTGATGAACGGTCAAAACTACTCGCAAGCCCACTTCAACTTCAACACAAATCCATACTACTATGACGAATTTAAGTGATTTATTTAATGATCCCGTTTTTATGCTTGATGTCCCGCACGCTAAAGTAAAATACAAAGCATTGGACGTTATTTTAAAAGAAAAAGAGGAAAGTCAGGACGTGTACCTTATTTTAGAAGGGCAGGTACAAGTCAGCACTAATGTCAGCGATTTAGCCAGTCAATTCTCGCCAGGATTGGCACGCCTTTCCAAAGATGATATTTTTGGTGAGTTGGCAATGTTTGACGGTGAACCGCGCAGTGCGGAAGTCATTGCACTTACCGATTGTGAAATTGCAAAATTTGACGGGCCGAAAATGATCAGCTTTTTGGATAGATACCCTGAAAAAGGTTATTTTGTGTTACGCGATATTTTTATGCACCTCGTGATGCACATGAGACAGAACAATATCCGCACACAAACCGTATTGCAACTGTATTTAAACGAAAGATCATAAAGCAAAAAACTGCCCCTCGGTCTGTTTAAGACCACGAGGGGCAACAACCTCAATAAGGTTTCGCACCTGACTGGTTACCTATGGGACTGTAATGACAGATGACGATTAACTGATTATTACACTCTACTTTAGCGCAACCCAGATCACTGGTGATACTCCACACCATTTGCGTGTAACGCCCTACTGCCGACACATTAGCCTTGGTTAAAGCCTGTCCAGAATAGTTTTCTTTCCCGCTTTCCCATGATTCAGCCGCATCAACCACCGCATCATGATCTCGCTCTGCTGAAGTGATAAAAAGATTCTCGCCATATTTGGAATCTTTATTATGTTGCAGTTTGCAACCTTGCGCTGCCAGTGTCGCGCCTCGCGTTGCCGCGTGTTGTGCAAGTTCTTTTGACCAGTGTAACGGCGCAACATCCACACTGGCTCTGGCTTCATTGTGATAACTTAAAATTGCCTGTTCTTCATCACCATCCAGTCCGTTGGTGCTGGGTACGGGTATTCGAGCCTGTTGCTGGGTTGCACAACCCGCACTCCATAACAGCGTTAAACACAGTAAAAAATGACGGTATTGCATGACACCCTCCTAACAGAATTAAAAAACCGCTTTAGGATAAGACCCCAATAACTTCATCATGTTCACTTTATTTTTTAATAATGCCAAGGCATCGGCAACTTTCGCATCCTCGCTGTGTCCTTCAATATCAATAAAAAACACATAATCCCACAAACCTTGACGCGATGGACGCGATTCAATATTCAGCATATCGACTCCTGCACTGGCAAACGGCTCAAGGGTTTTATACAACGCCCCTGCCTGATTACTGGTAGATACTACTAAAGTCGTTTTATCTTTACCTGTCGGTGCAGAGGTTTGTTCACCGATGATAATAAAGCGCGTCGTATTATTGGCTTCGTCTTCAATATTTTTTTCCAACACCGTTAACTCATACACTTCCGCTGCCGCAATCCCTGCAATCGCCGCCGCATGAGGATTGCTTGCCGCTAAGCGCACCGCTTCCGCATTACTACTCACTGCCGTTTGCACCGCATGAGGTAAATGATTGCTCAACCATTGCCGACATTGCGCCAACGACTGCGAATGTGAATACACCTCGGTAATATCAGCCAGCTTGTCCGCTTGGCTGATAAGATTCTGATGCACCCGAATTTCCACCTCACCGCAAATGTTCAGCGGCGAATGCAACAACCTATCCAGCGTGTGACTAATCACGCCCTCCGTGGAATTTTCCACAGGCACAACGCCAAACTGACACGAACCGCTTTCCACGCTATTAAAAATATCGTTAATCGTCGCGGCAGGAATGGTTTTCACCGCATGACCAAAATGCTTAAATGCCGCTTGCTGGGTAAATGTCCCCTCAGGGCCTAAAAACGCCACATCCAAGGGTTTTTCCAATGCCAAACACGCCGACATTAATTCCCGAAAAAACCGCATTGCCGTCTCATCAGACAAAGGCCCTTGATTCAACTCCTTAATCCGCCGCAACACCAACGACTCACGATCAGGACGATAAAACGTCCCCGTCTCGCCCTGTGCCAGCTTGGTTTTAGCAACCTCCAACGCACACTCAGCTCGTTGATTCATCAACTGCAACAGTTGCGCATCAATAGCATCAATTTTTTCTCTTAGTTCAGACAGTGGGATAATGGATGTCATAGCGGAGGTTCTCATTTAATCAGGGTGTTATGGCGTAGGGTGGGCATTGCCCACCAAACAACGCGAGTGCAAAGTGGGATATATTATTACATTTACGTTCGTAAGGTGGGCGATGCCCACCCTACAAACACAAAGCGCATCTTATCGCGTTGTAAAAGGATTTAACAACCGCACACCGCTACGCTCAACATCACGCACGTTTCGTGTGACCAGTATTAAATCATGCTCAAGTGCTGTTGCTGCTAGCAAACTGTCAATAATGGGTAAAGGGTCGCCTGAGTTTATTTTTCCCCAGCGATTGGCTATAGCTTCGGTAACGGGGAGAATGCGTCCTACCATTTTTGCTTGCAAAACCAGCAAACGCTGTTCTAACCGTAAAGCCTGCGGTAAATCACGGCGACGTAACCGCTCAATACCTAAACGAATTTCCCCAATAACCAATACCGATAAAAACAATTCATTTTCAGCTACATTATCAAACCAAGCTTGTACATTTTCATCCGTGCGCTGACCTTTTTGTAACTCTGAAATAATATTGGTATCTATCAAATATCCCATTCAGGTTGCTCCCTGCCAAAATCGCGTATCCGTTCAAAATCCGTATCATTCAGACCTTCGGCAACCGTTGTTAATAACGTTTTTAGATTATCGGATGAGGACGGGCTTAAAGCCTTATCATCGACAAGTAACAAAACCCGCATTGGCACACCGTCTGGAACATCATCTGGAATCCGAATAATATGGTTATGAGCGGTTGCTTCAAATTCGATGGCTTGCATAAAAACTCCTTCAATACTGGCTGTTAAAAAACGTACCCTAGCTGATTAATTGCTATCCGTAATTTCAGGAATATAAGCGAGTAGCCTGCATGGGGCTTTACGAAATGCAGGAATAACAACGTGATTCACAAATTACTACTTGCTATTCCGCCTTACGGGTTAGGCAGCTCATATTCATATTGCTGCTTGTATTCTGTAAGTAAATCACCAAACAGACTCCATCTACTTTCATCTGCCATAGTTGCACCGAAGCACCAAATCTCTCCTACAGAAATGTCGTTACACTCAATGCTAGATAAAACAAATTGAATTCGTCTATTCAATTTAATACCTATTATCAATTCAGGAGAATTTACATATTTTTTTAAACTTTCTATAATCGCTTCAAGTGTTGCAGTGGGATTAGTTTCTTCTGGAACAAGTTCTTTCATTTGCACTGGTGCAAAACACTGTGAGTTTCCATCGTTCCAAGTAAAAATTGAATCATAATCATAATTTTCAATTCTGCTGAAAAGAATATCTACACCTATCGCTTTAGACATTAGATAACAAAAAATAGCAATATCCCATGCCTCTCTTTCAATTTTAAGCTTATTGGTACGCAAATTACGGATTGTGCTAGGAGTATCTGTTCTACTAATATCTTCTCTTATTTTTTGCAATTTTTTTAATATGACTTTTGGATCATAATACTCGTAGGTTTTCCACTCTCTAGGAACTCGTTTTATATTCATACAAATATCTAATTTATTATGTCGATATGACAAATGGTAATTTATTGTCTGTTACTTTCTTACCGCTTGTAATGCCTTTAAATTATCTCTTGCTTGTTTTGTATTTGGATGGTCTTCGCCTAAAGCCTTTTCCAAAATAGCTAAACTGCGTAAGAATAAAGGTTCTGCTTGTTCATATTTGCCTTGCTTATGATAAAGCAGGGCTAAATTATTTAAACTGATGGCAGTATCAGGGTGGTCTTTACCTAAAGTCTTTTCTCTAATCGTTAAACTGCGCAAGTGTAAAACCTCTGCTTGTTCATACTTGCCTTGCTTATAATAAAGCATGGCTAAATTATTTAAATTAGTGGCAACGTCAGGGTGATCTTTACCTAAAGCCTTTTCATTAATCGCTAAACTACCTAAGTATAAAGGTTCTGCTTGTTCATACTTGCCTTGGGCATCATAAAGCAGGGCTAAATTATTTAAGCTTAAAGCAACATCAGGATGGTCTTTACCTAAAGCCTTTTCATCAATTTCTAAACTGCGTAAGTATAAAGGTTCTGCTTGTTCATATTTGGCTTGATTTTTATAAAGCGCGGCTAAATTATTTAAGTTTAAAGCAACATCAGGGTGGTTTTTACCTAAAGCCTTTTCATTAATTTCTAAACCGCGTAAGAATAAAGGTTCTGCTTGCTCATACTTGCCTTGAGTATCATAAAGCCCTGCTAAATTATTTAGGTTTAAAGCAACATCAGGGTGGTTTTTACCTAAAGCCTTTTCCATAATGACTAAACTGCGTAATAATAAAGGTTCTACTTGTTCATACTTGCCTTGGGCATCATAAAGCAAGGCTAAATTATTTAAACTGGCGGCAACATCAGGATGGTTTTTACCTAAAGTCTTTTCATTAATATCTAAACTGCGTAAGTATAAAGATTCTGCTTGTTTATACTTGCCTTGCTTATAATAAATCTCGGCTAAATTATTTAAAAGTTTTGCATCATTCGGTTTTAAAGCTAATTCTGTTTGCATTTGTTGTAATTCAGCATTTGCGTTACTCGCATAATCAGCATTAGCAGTATTAATACTTAAAAAAATTAAAATAAACAGCAATACTTTATTCATTTAACATTCCTTTTTATTTAATTATGCTGTTAGCTGTATGCCGTGATTTACAATCATGATTGACGGTAACAGGTACGCCTTTTTCAGATGCCCAAATTTCATGCGAACCTTTGCCTGTGCGAACTAATTTATAACCGTGTTTAAGTAATTGCTCTTTAACCAGTTTTTCATAGCCATTCATATTGCAATCGGTGGCTGATTAAAGGATAAATGCGTAGCGGCTTTGGTGCGTAATGTTGGGCTATTTAATGCCAATAATTCAGGCACTAATTCCAGCACTTCTTTTTCTAATTCATCTAAGGTATTAGCTTCTACGACTAAGCCTTTTAAATCGGAACTGGTGGCAATATAAACGTTGGCTTCATCATCGTGGATAATGTCAACTTTAATCAATAACGGAATACCGATTTTTGCCAATAAAGTGGCAAAAGTCCAACCTAAGCGATACATGATATTCTCCTATTCCGTAGTTTGTTGGTTACATCGTTCCAACGCTCTGCGTTGGAATGCCTCTGTGGACGCTCCAGCGTCTTCTTGTCTTGCTAAATAACACAACGCTAGAGCGTGTGCTGCTTTCATAATACTGTTGGCGGTATGCCGTGATTTAAACAGTGCGTAGGGCATATTAGCGATAGCGTAATATGCCGAAAATATTAAAATCACATACTTTTAAACAATTGAGTATGAGAACCCAATCTTGTTAAATAGACGTATTCATCATCTGTTTGGTAAATAAGTAATAAATCGCCGCCTAAGTGTAATTCCTGAAAATCACTCCATTCACCTTGTAAGTTATGATTTTTTGATTCAGGTGGTAAGGGTTCATTTTTTAACAAATTGGCAATATATAAAAATAATTTAGCGGCTTGCGTGTCTGTTAGGCGAACATTACGCATATCCTTTATAAAGGTTTTGTGACGCGACAACGATTTCATTGTGCATCTAAGTTTTGCTGCAATTGTTCAAGCGTGATGCTGTCTAAATTCTTTTTGACACGAACATCTAACATAGCAGCTTGGGTTTGTTCGTTGGGATATATTAAAGCCGCTTGATAATTTTTAATAAGCTCCTTTACCGCTTGTTCAATCAAAGCCTGTTCCGATTTAATACCGCTTAATTGAAAAGCGGTTTGCATTAAATTATCGTCTAAATCAACGGTGGCGTGCATTTTATACTCCCCTTTTCTAAAAATGGATTTGCCCTATCTTTTCGATGAGAATTTTCCATTTCAATTGGTTCTATTTGATTAATCGCGGTTTGCTCATTCCCAATCAGTAGATTAGGAATGAGCGTAAAGCTAATTAACGACTGCGTTCAAACTCCGCCATAAAATCAATCAGCGCGTCGATACCTGCGTCTGACATGGCGTTGTAGATACTGGCTCTCATGCCGCCGACTGAACGATGACCTTTTAATTCAAATAACCCTTTGGCTTCGGCAGCGGCTAAGAACGGTTTATCCAGACTTTCATCTGACAAAATAAACGGTACGTTCATGCGTGAGCGTGAAGCGATTTCGACAGGGTTTGAATATAAAGATGATGCGTCAATTGCCGCGTAAAGCTTAGCCGCTTTAGCGATATTGTGTTGTTCAATCGCCGCGACACCGCCTTGGGCTTTCAACCATTTCAATACTAAACCGACTAAATACCAGTTGTAAGTGGCTGGTGTGTTCAGCATGGATTGGTTTTTGGCTTGTTCTGCATAATTAAATATGGATGGCACAGATTTAGGTGCGTGACCGATTAAATCGTCTCTGACGATAACCACGGTGACACCCGCAGGGCCCATATTTTTTTGTGTTCCTGCATAGATGATGCCGTACTGACTGACATCAATCTGACGTGACAAGATGTTAGACGACATATCGCACACTAACGGCAAACCTTTAGCATCAGGCGTTGATTGGAACTCAACACCGTGAATGGTTTCGTTAGAGGTGTAATGCAAATACGCTGCATCATTATCAATCGCCCACGTTGCCGCGTCTGGAATGGTGGTGAATTTAGTATCTTCTGAACTGGCACTGACCAGCACATCACAATAAGGCTTGGCATCTTTAATGGCTTTTTCTGACCACGCGCCTGTATTCAAATAACAGGCTTTGGTTTTGCCCGCCAAAATATTTTGTGGAATAAACGAAAACTGCGCCGACGCGCCGCCTTGTAAAAATAATACTTTGTAGTTGTCTGGAATCGCCATTAACTCGCGTAAATCGCTTTCCAATTCTGCGGCAATCAGTGAAAAATGTTTGCCACGATGGCTCATTTCCATCACGGACATACCGCTATCGCGCCACTCCAGCATTTCCTGTTGCGCTTGTTGTAAAACCGCCTGCGGAAATGCAGAAGGGCCGGCACTAAAATTATAAACTCTGGACATTGGGATTCTCTTGGTTAGGTTAAAAGGATTAATTCTATTTGGATATTCTTGGGTAATTAGAAATATTATTTTCAACAAAATTAGCTAATTCAGCAAAAGACGGGCATTTTTTCTTAATAATCTCTAAATTAAGATAATTCATCACTTTTTCATTATGTATGTTATGACTATATAATGGTTTAGGTTTGTTTATTCTACTTAATCTGGTTAATGTTTCTTTCGGGTTTTGTATATCTTCTGGATTTTGATAATTATCTTTAGGTTGCCACGATGGAATAACATTTGAAACGGCTTTTATGTCCGCTAATATCCACGCTTCAATTTCCTCTGTTGGAATTAAAATGCAAATTAAATTATCAGTATTTTTAATCCCTGCTGGTTTTATAATTTTTGAAATTACTTCTTCATAGCGTTTCTGCGCGGTCTCTTTGTCTCTGTCGTAGCAAATAATAAATTTTCGATATTCTTTTTTTTGATTCCAAAGATTTAATACTTTCGCACCTTTATTTAGCATAGTGCCACAACTATTAAATCCTTCTCCTTTTATAGAAATAGAATCATCCTTAGCAAGTCTTTTAATTAGAATTTGCAAACATTTAAAATCGCTATCGTCTTCCGCAATGACTACATACATTATTCATCATTCATTGATTTAATAAAATCAAATAAAGCCCCTTCGTTTTTTAAATAATCATGTATAAAAGGCATTTGTTCTTTATCTAAGGCGGATACTTTTGTACCGTGTTCAGTTATTTTAACTAATCTTATATTTTCTGGTTTAAATAAGTTAATTGCTTCGGATGAATGCGTGGTAAAAATGAGTTGTTTGTTATAAACCTCTGCATATTCAAAACACAGTGGTAATAGTTTGTGTAATAAACCTGTGTGAATGCCATCTTCTGGTTGTTCTATTAGTAGGGTGCTGTTTTTGTCATATAACAAAGTGAGTAATATAGCCAAAACACGTTGTGTTCCATAAGATAATTGAGCGTAACTTACTGTAGCCTTTTCTATATGAAAAACAATAGTATAAAAATAATCTTCAACTTTTACGCTAACATTAATTGAGCTACTAATATTTAGTTTGTTAATTTCTATATCATCAACTAAATTTAATCCATTTTTTCCGATTAGTAATTTTAACTCATTTAATAACTCTTTATCTTCATTCCAAATGTGTAATAGCCGCATAACAACAGACGGTTTTTTTTCATTAATTATAGAAACCCATTTCGTATAATCACTACCATATACAAAGCGATTAGAGTAACTATTTCTATATGCGTCATCCAAGGCATAATATTTTATTCCAGATAGATATTCAAAAATTTTATTAATGACTGGATTTAATGATTTTTTAGGTAGAAGTGCAAGAGTAGAATTTATTAAAGAAGCTTCCAATTTTATCTCAAAATTAATCTTTTCCTTTTCATTATAATGTGTAGCACTACCATTATTTCTTTCGACAATTAACTCCCATTTTTCACCTGTATAATACGATAGACTTTCTATTATAAATATATTAGTTTCACAGCCATCACTTTCTGTTTTCGTATCTATTTCATACTTAAAGTTTTCATTGTTTATTAAAAATTCAATATTAAAATTTACTTCAAGTCGATAAGGTTCACCCTGACTAAAATGATCATAAAGTGACACATTGCCCACCACGAACTGAGAGTAGTGTTCAATAGCTTTCAAAATATTAGTCTTACCCGCCGCATTACGCCCAATCAAAGCGGTAATATTATCAAACTCTATTTCAGTATCTTGGCATGATAAGAAGTTGGTAATGCGTACTTTTTTCAGCATGGTTTGAGCCTTGTTGGTGTGTTCTGTCAGTTGAATGAAGCAACTTGAATCATGACTGACAGAGCGTCCATAGGTTTATGAAGTGTAATTATTCTTGGCTGTCTTGGTCTTCAACTTGAATGATTGCAGTGGATTCATCATCCACGCCTTCAATATCATCTTCCTCTTCGCCTGCTAAGCCTTCCACTTTATCTACGCCGATGACTTTTTCTTTTTTATCGAGGCGGATGATGGTGACACCTTGGGTGTTTCTGCCGACGATGGAGATGCCATCGACGCGGGTGCGGACTAATGTGCCGCCGTCGGTGATAAGCATGATTTCATCGTTGTCGTTGACTAGGACTGCGCCGACCACTTCACCATTACGTTCTGAGGTTTTGATGGCAATCATGCCTTGTCCGCCGCGACCATGGCAGGTGAATTCTTCCAGTTTGGTGCGTTTGCCGTAGCCGTTTTCGGTGATGTTGAGAACCATGCCCTCGCTGGCGATAATCAAAGAAATGACTTTTTGCCCTTCTTTTAAACGCATTCCGCGTACCCCTGCGGCGGTTCTGCCCATTGAGCGCACGTCGGTTTCATTGAAGCAGACGGCTTTACCTGTGCTGCTGAATAATAAGACGTTTTGTTGTCCGTCAGTAACTGCTACGCCGACGAGGGTGTCGTCTTCGCGTAAATCAATGGCGATTTTGCCTGTGGTGCGTTGGCGTTCAAATTCGGGGAGCGGGGTCTTTTTGACTGTGCCTGTGGAGGTTGCCATGAAGATGAATTTGTTTTCGCTGAATTCACGAATTGGCAAAATGGCGTTGATTTTTTCGCCGTCTTCGAGGGGCAATAAATTAACGAACGGTTTACCGCGTGAGCCGCGACTTGCTAACGGCAGTTCATAGACTTTCAGCCAGTAGACTTTGCCGCGTGATGAGAAGCATAAAATGGTGTCGTGGGTGCTGGCAACAATGAGTTTGTTGACGTAATCTAGTTCTTTGGTCTTGGTGGCTGATTTACCACGTCCACCACGGCGTTGGGCTTTGTAATCATCTAAGGGTTGCGCTTTAACATAGCCTTCATGCGACAGGGTGACGATGCGATCTTCTTCGGTAATCAAGTCTTCCAGCGATAAGTCGGAATGATCTTGCATGATGACCGTGCGGCGCGGATCGCTGTATTGGTCTTTAATGGCAACCAATTCTTCACGGATGATTTCCATTAAGCGCACATCGTTATTTAAAATTGCTAAATAGAAATCTATTTGTTCCAGCAGTTGCTGGTATTCGCTGATAATTTTGTCTTGTTCCAAGCCTGTTAAACGATGCAGACGTAAGTCTAAAATCGCTTGTGCTTGGGTTTCGGTCAGGCGGTATACGCCGCCATCAACCATACCAAATTCTAATGATAACTCATCAGGTCTGGAGCGGGCAGAATCAGCGCGTTCCAGTAATGAGGCAACTAAACCCGCCGCCCATGTTTGCGCTAATAAGGCGGTTTTCGCTTCGGCTGGATTGCTTGAGTTTTTAATCAGGTCAATCATGGCGTTGATGTTGGCTAAGGCAACGGCTAAGCCTTCTAAAATGTGCGCGCGTTCGCGGGCTTTGCGTAATAAGTAAATGGTGCGGCGGGTGACGATTTCACGTCTATGGTTGATAAAGGCACTGATAATTTCATGAAGATTCATGCAGTGCGGTCTGCCGTCTAACAACGCCACCATGTTCAAACCGAACACGGTTTGGAATTGGGTTTGTTTGTAGAGGTTATTCAACACGACTTCGGGGGTTTCACCGCGTTTTAGCTCAATCACCATGCGCATTCCGTCTTTATCGGATTCATCACGCAAGCCTGAAATGCCTTCGAGTTTGCTTTCTTTGACCAATTCGGCGATTTTTTCCAGCAAGCGGGCTTTGTTGACTTGGTACGGTAATTCGGTGGTGATAATGGCTTGTCGTCCGTTGTCGCCGAATTCTTCAAAGTGGCACTTGGCGCGTAGATAAATTTTGCCGCGTCCTGTGGTGTAGGCATTATAAATGCCTGCCGCACCATTGATGAAACCCGCTGTGGGGAAATCAGGGCCGGGAATGTACTGCATGAGTTCAGGAATGGTGATGTCTGGGTCATCTATCATTGCCAGACACGCACTGACCACTTCGGTTAAATTATGCGGCGGGATGTTGGTTGCCATACCGACAGCGATACCTGATGAACCGTTGATTAATAGCGTCGGGATGCGCGTTGGTAATACGCTGGGTTCAGATTCCGATTCGTCGTAGTTGGGAATAAAATCGACGGTTTCTTTATCTAAATCAGCGAGTAATTCATGGGCGATTTTTGCCATACGCACTTCGGTGTAACGCATTGCCGCAGGAGAATCACCATCGACTGAACCAAAATTTCCTTGACCGTCAATGAGCATATAACGCATGGAAAACGGTTGTGCCATACGAACCATGGTGTCATAGACAGCGGTGTCACCGTGTGGATGATATTTACCGATCACGTCCCCGACGACACGCGCCGATTTTTTATAGGGTTTGTTGAAGTCATTGCCTAACTCGCTCATAGCATATAAAACGCGGCGATGTACGGGCTTAAGACCATCACGAACATCGGGTAAGGCACGACCAACAATCACGCTCATGGCGTAGTCGAGGTAAGATTGTTTCATCTCGTCTTCGAGATTAACGGGGATGATTTCTTTGGCGAAGTTTGACATGATTCCCTAGGTATTCAGTGTGCTGATTTAATCGCTGCGCATGACTGCCAGTCCTTAAAGGATTAGCAGTCATGCGTAGAATAATCAGCAGGATTTCTGGCGCGGTGTACGCAGGTTAAACGCGCGTATACCGCATAAACAAGTGACCAATTATAACAGGTTGGGGGTTAAAGTTAGGCGAAGATTTCTGCGAGGAAGTTTTGCATTGCCAACCAAGAACGTCTATCGGCGACCGCATTGTAGAGTTTGCCATCATCGGGGTTATTAGCTAGTGGATTGGTAAAGGCGTGCAGGGTATGACCATAGCTGTGCAGTTGCCAATCTGCCCCCAGTTCATTCATTTCTTCCTGAAAATCAATGACTTTATTTTGTGATGCCATCGGGTCGTCATACCCGTGCAGTGCCAGCACTTTGGCTTTAATGGGATGGACGGCGGTATCGGTTGGAATGTCCAACAAGCCGTGAAAACTCACTACGCCTTTTAGTTCCACGCCTGTTCTGGCTAAATCCAGCACACATAAACCGCCAAAACAAAAACCGATAGCGGCGATGTTGCTGTCATCCACCCAAGGCAGGAGTTTAACCGCGCGTAATGCGGCGGTGATACGCTGTTGCAGCATGGCTCTATTGCCCATAAACGGCTGCATCAATGCCATGCTTTCTTCTGGAGACTTGCCTAATACGCCTTTGCCGTACATATCCAGCGCAAAGCCGACATAACCGAGTTCAGCGAGTTTTCTGGCTTTGTCAGCGGCAAATTCATCACGTCCACCCCACGCATGACTGACTAACACCGCAGGTCTGCGTGCTGAAAGTGCATCATCAAAAGCGAAAAACGCTTCCAAGACGGTATCACCGTCCATATAGCTGATTGTGTTTGATACGATTGCCATAAGTTTAATTCCTGTGTTGCGTTGCTTGTAAGCTGGTTAAAAAACCTTCCGATGCGGCTTCTATCATGTCCAGCACCCGTTCAAAGCCGTATTCGCCGCCATAATAAGGATCGGGTACTTCACGCTCATTTAATTGCGGCGCGTAATCGAGAAAATACTGCACTTTGTGTTTATGGGCAGCAGGGCAGGCATTGATAAGCGTGGTGTAGTTGTCGTCATCCATTGCCAGTAAAAAATCGAAGTCTTCAAAATCCCCCATCACCACTTTGCGAGCGCGTAAATGGCTTAAATGAACATCTCTGTTGGCTGCTGCTTTTTGGGAGCGTAAATCAGGTTGTTCGCCGATGTGATAGGCATGAGTGCCAGCCGAATCAATATCAAATTGATGGTCTACCTTTTTTTCTTTAATCAGTTTGGCAAACACGCCTTCTGCTGTCGGTGAGCGGCAAATATTACCCATACAGACAAAGAGAACTTTTGTTTTTTTCATAGTGATAACCGTTTGATTGGGGTGGTGCGTATTGTACCGCTTGAGTCATGAAAATGGCAGGGCAGGGTGTTTAACTGATTTTTGCGAACTGTACGTTTAAAACATGGACAGTGTTCATTAATTAAACAGTCTGTGCGTCTGCTTTATTAGCCACCGCAGTAGAAAGATATTGTTATAACACATTGTTTTTCTGTGGGAAATTGAATGGATTAACCAAGCCGTAATAATTGGCATGGTCGTTGCTGTAGTGTAAGTAGGTTTGTCGTTGTCGCTAAGAAGCCGCATTAAGACGTGGGTGCTTCTTTTTATACACAATAAACCGTCTCTCGCTTGACTGGAAAAGAGGCATTCTACAGGGATTGGTAAAAGGCTTGTTTTGCAGCGTAGACAGAGTTGGTTTGGCAATCCTGTACTCATTATAAATAACACTTAACACTAAAGTGAGGTAGTCAATGGCTATAAGTTCAGCAACAAAAGCAGCAACCGATGCACTGGCAGTTAATCGTGCGCCAGTCAGTGTAGGAGCGCAAGAAGTTCACCGCTGGTTACAAAGTTTTACTTGGGATTTTGATAAAAATCGCACCAAGTATTCAACTAAATACAAAATGGCAAATGATACCAAAGAGCAGTTCAAGCTAATCGCTAAAGAATATGCGCGTATGGAATCAGTTAAGGATGAGCGTCAGTTTGGTAGCTTGCAAGATGTATTGACTCGTGTTGATGCGGCTAACCGTGTACATCCGAAATGGAATGAGTCCATGAAAGTTATCTCTAATTTTCTGGAAGTCGGTGAGTACAACGCGATTGCTGCAACAGGTATGTTGTGGGATTCCGCGACTGCGCCTGAGCAAAAAAATGGTTACTTAGGTCAAGTGTTGGATGAAATTCGTCACACTAACCAATGCGGTTACATCAATTATTACTTCGCAAAACAAGGTCAAGACGCGGCAGGTCATAACGATGCGCGTCGTACTCGTGCTATCGGGCCATTATGGAAAGGCATGAAACGGGTATTTTCTGACGGCTTCATTTCAGGTGATGCGGTTGAGTGTTCTATCAACTTACAGTTGGTCGGTGAGGCTTGCTTTACTAACCCGCTTATCGTTGCAGTCACCGAATGGGCTTCTGCAAACGGCGATGAAATGACTCCAACGGTGTTCTTGTCAATTGAAACCGATGAGTTGCGCCACATGGCAAACGGTTATCAAACAGTCGTATCAATTGCTAATGACGAAGCGGCTTCAAAATACCTGAATACTGATTTAAACAATGCCTTCTGGACGCAACAAAAATACTTCACGCCTGTATTAGGGATGATGTTTGAGTACGGATCGCATTTCAAAGTTGAGCCTTGGGTAAAAACTTGGAATCGTTGGGTTTATGAAGATTGGGGTGGTATCTGGATTGGTCGTTTAGGCAAATACGGTGTTGAATCACCCGCCAGCTTACGCGATGCCAAAAAAGACGCTTACTGGGCGCATCACGATTTATTTTTGATTGCTTATGCGTTATGGCCAACAGGTTTCTTCCGTTTAACGCTGCCAACGGCTGAAGAAGCGGAATGGTACGAAGCGAATTACCCTGGTTGGTACGATATGTACGGCGTAGTGTATGAAGAATGGCGTGCGCGTGGTTGTGAAGACCCCAACAGCGGCTTTTTACCTATCCAATGGTTTATCGAAAACAACCACCCTGTTTACATTGACCGCGTGTCACAAGTACCGTTCTGCCCTAGCTATTCTAAAGGTGCAAGCACCTTGCGCGTTCTTGAATTAAATGGCAAAAAACATTCGTTCAGCGACCAATGGGGCGAGCGTATGTGGCTATCTGAACCAGAGCGTTATGAGTGCCAAAACATCTTTGAACAATACGAAGGTCGTGAATTATCAGAAGTGATTGCCGAAGGACATGGCGTGCGTAGTGATGGCAAGACATTGATTGCACAGCCACACACTAGCAAAGACGGCAAGCTTTGGACGTTAGATGACATCAAAAAAATCGGTTGTGTATTCGCTGATCCTTTGAAAGCACTGTAATCATTTCAACAAAGGCATCATAGGGTACATATCGCGTACCTCATGATGCCGCCAATAATTGTAAAGGAGTTAATTATGTCAATTGTAGTAAGTGGTGGTAGACGCGGCTTAACTGATCCAGAAATTGCGAAAGTCATTTTAGATGCCATTCCTGATAAGCCCTTGGAAACACAACGCAAAATGAATTATTTCATGACACCGCGCGGTAAGCGGATTAATGAATATGAAACCTTGTGTTGCTATACACAACCCACACCCGACTGGATTCCCGGTGGTTTGGATTGGGGTGACTGGACGCAAAAATTCCACGGTGGTCGTCCGTCTTGGAGTAATGAATCGACTGAAATGCACAGTTCTGACTGGCACAGACACCGTGATCCCGCTTTCCGTTGGCACGCGCTGTATGTCAAAGACAAAGCCGAAGAATGGCGTTATACCGACCGTTTTTTGAAAGCTTATTCGGCTGATGGTCATGTGCGATCTATTGATCCTGTCTGGCGCGATGAAGTGCTGGGTGATTACTTGGGTGCGTTCGGTTTCAGTGAATATGGATTATTCAACTCACACTCGTCTGCGACTCGTGATTGTTTGGGTGACACACTGCGTATGAGCATTGCGATGATCGGTCTGGATAAAGTCGATAACGCGCAAATGATTCAGGCAGAAAGAACCTTTCTGGCGAAATTGGTTCCTGGTTTTGACGAATCAACGGACGTACCTAAAAACGAGTGGACGAAAGGTTCAATCTATAAAGGTGCGAGAGAAACCGTTGAAGAAATCTGGCAAGGCACTTATGACTGGAATGAAATTCTGTTCGCAGGTCACATGATTTACGATCCGTTGTTCGGTCAATTTGTGCGTAGAGAATTCTTCTTGAGATTGTCGTCTTACTACGGCGATAACTTGACACCGTTCTTTATCAACCAAATGCAGTTGTACCATTCACAAACCAAAGGTATCACTAAAGATATGTTCCACACTTGTTTGGCTGTGGATGAGAATTTTGGTGACTACAACGTCAGTTTGATGAATATGTGGAGCGACAAATGGTTGCCGAGAACGGTCAACGCAATGAAGGATTTTATGGGTATTTTCTCTAAAATTCCGACCATCGCAGGTGTATCTGATAAAGCGGCTATCGAAGCGGCTTTGGAACGTGTATTTGATGACTGGCAACGTGATTACGCTGATCCTATCGGCTATAAAGTTGACACTGCGGCAATGATTAAAACCGTGTTATCTGGTCTTAAATAAGGAATTATTATGTCTACAAGTGCAAATTCGTACAACGCAGGAATCATGGCAAAAACAGGTAAAGACTTTGCTGATGAATACTTCGCTGAAAAAAATCAGGTCGTTCATGAAAGCGATACCGTGGTTTTGGTTTTGAAAAAATCAGATGAACTCAACACAGTCGTTGAAGAAATTCTGCTGGGTTCTCATAAAGAGCAAAATCCAACGTTAGTCGTAGAAGATCGCGCTGGTTTCTGGTGGCTGAAAGCAAACGGCAAAATTGAAATTGACTGCACAGAAGTCTCTGAATTGTTAGGTAAAAGTTACAGTGTTTATGATCTGTTAGTGGATGTTTCTTCTACTATCGGTCGCGCTTATACACTGGGTGAAACTTTCACTATCACATCAGAATTGATGGGTCTTGATGTCAAACTGCAAGACGTTGCCAGAGCATAGGAGAGAACAATGGCTAACATTCATGATAATCCCAAACGTGACGAATGGGT
Source organism: Methylococcales bacterium (assembly GCA_030654015.1). Lineage (GTDB taxonomy): Bacteria > Pseudomonadota > Gammaproteobacteria > Methylococcales > Methylomonadaceae > UBA4132. Next base: position 35,267 of record JAURYI010000081.1, read on the forward strand.
TAAAAAAATCGCTGGTTTAACCACACTGGCAGCAGGTCATGCGTTATTAAAAGATTTTCGTGTCAAACACATGAATCCTTTTAAAACCGACTGGTCTTTAGAGCTTGATGGTCAATGGATTGAGTGCAAAATCGAAGAAAAAGTGGCGTTGCTGAAACGCGCTGAATTCAATGACGCGAAATTCATGAACAACTGTACTTGTGGTGCCAATGCACAAGAAGTTGCTGATAAAGCGGTTGCTGAAATGGATGCGTGTACTGATATGTACAAAGCAGAAAGAATTCATATCGACTTCAGACTGGCTTGCAAACCACCTGTTATGCCTGTCAATGTCTTCTTGGATACTGACCGTCTGTTAGGCACCAAGTTAATGGAGCTGAGAAACACGGATTATTACGCCTTGCCGTTAGAGGAATTGCGTAAAGTGCGTGGCGTAAAAGTCATTACCTTACAGTAGTTCGCAGGTTGGGTTGCCGCTTTTGGCAACCCAACACAAAACAGGTTTTATTGGGTTGGCTATGGTCAGCCCAATCTACACAGTTTCTATTTATAAACAAACACACTAAGCCATGTTAGAAGCATTCAATGTAGCGTCGGATTCACAACATCACGACATTCAAAATGAGAATTCCCAACTCACTAAACTCTATGATTCAGAGTCTTACACCGCTTACACAGAAGATCTGGAATTTATGTGGCGGTGGACTATCTATCGGGACAATAAACTGGTTCAGGAAGGCTGTTCGTTGACCTTAGATGCCTCCAGACGTTCCGTGAATCATGTGATGGCGTTTTTTAACATGAGTAACAAAAACAACACGGTAGCACAGGAGTTGTAGCTAATGGCAAACACACACCAAGTCACAATTATTACTCAGGATGACGAGTCAGTCACATTTGAATGCCGTTCGGATGAAGACGTTATCAGCGCGGCGGTACGACAAGATATTTATTTAATGTCCTCTTGCCGTGAAGGCGGTTGCGCCACTTGTAAAGGACTCTGCACGGAAGGCGATTACGTTTTAGGGAAAGTGAGTTCGCAAGCTCTGCCTTATGAAGAAGAGGAGGCGGGCGAAGTTTTATTATGCCGTTGTTATCCCAGTACCGACATTGAGGTCGAAGTACCTTATGTTTACGAACGTATCTCTTTTTCGCCAGAGGGTTTGTCTTTTGAGGCGGAAGTCGTTGGCGTGTCTCAAGTATCCAGTAACGTCATGCGTTTGTTATTAAATCGCACGGGCGATGATAAACAAATCAAATTTGAATCGGGACAGTTTTTTGATTTAGAAATTCCTAATACCACAACCACACGTTCGTATTCCCCAGCTAACACCGCTAATAAAAAAGGTGAACTGGAATTTTTAATTCGTGTGGTCGAGGGTGGCAAGTTTTCAACGTATTTGAAAAACGAGGCTCACGTCGGACAAAAAATAAACGTTAAAGGCGCGTCAGGCATTTTCGGCTTAAAAGAAAATGGCTTTACGCCGCGTTATTTTGTGGCAGGCGGCACAGGACTTGCGCCGATTTTGTCGATGGTCAGACATATGCACCAGTGGGATGAGCCGCAGAAATGTATCATTTATTTCGGTGTAAACACGGAAGAAGAAATATTTTTCCTTGATGAGTTAGAAAAATTAGCCTCGGAAATGAAAACTCTGGAGCTGAGAAACTGCGTATGGAAATGCAGTGATGAATGGCGTTACGAAAAAGGCAGTGTGGTCGATGTTTTACGCCGTGATTTAACAGAAACGGGCGCGAAACCCGACATTTATTTATGCGGCCCTCCAGGTATGGTGGATGCAACGTTCAACGTCTGCGAAACCTTAGGTATTCCAAAAGAACGAGTGTATTTAGAAAAGTTTTTACCTAGCGGTTCTTAAACAATAGCCACACAGAGGTCGGTCTGTCACATGATAGTGCGTGACCTCTTTTAGCGAAGTTAACACAAGTAATTAACATTATAAGAGGGGATTAAAATGTCACTACATTGTCTGGTGTATGTCAGCTTAGCAAATCAAGAGATGTCTGATGATCATCTAAAGTCTATGCTCCAAAAAGCGCGAGCGAAAAATGAAACGTTAGATATTACAGGGATGTTGCTGTACCGAGACGGATTTTTTATGCAGGCACTTGAAGGTGCGTTAAAAGACATCGAAGCCTTATTTGACACTATTTCAAAAGATGCACGGCATCGTGATGTGTTATTGGTTTATAAAAAGCCAATCAAAGAACGTGGTTTTGAAAAGTGGACGATGGGATTCAATAAGGTAGATAGCAAAACTCTGGAATGTCTGGATGGTTTCTGCGATTTTATGGCACGCCCAACCCCTGAGTTTTTTAAATACCGTGCCAGTGAAGCAGAAGCACTGCTGGATGAGTTTAAACATCAGATTTTCTTTTAAAGAGTGATGGCGTTTATTTGAAATGAGCATAAAGCCTGAAGACGAAGCGTTTCTCCATGACATGGTCATACAACTGGATGAAACCATTAGAAAGTTAGCGATTGAAGAACGCGAAATCACTGAAAAATTGGGGATAGTTCGTGTTGAGGAATTAAAAGAGTTCTGGCAACAAGCGTTATCTGAGGAAGAAGAGAAATTTTTCAGAATAACACTGGATTACTGGGACAGATCACTGATTCGTGTGTGGGCGCATAGTTCTCGCGCCCATGATACGCGAGTGAAAGTGGGCCATACATTAATGTTGTGTGTTCTAAATTAAAGGCATAGACAGAAAACCATGAGCAAACAAATTATTTATAACCCCGAAGCTCTTTCGAGAATGATACACGGCATTGACAGTGTGGCACGCGCGGCTATTGTGACGATGGGCAGTGCGGGGCCAGCGGTGATGATTCAGCATCGTACCGATGGCATTATGCCTGTGTTTACCCGCGATGGCGTAACGGTTGCCAGATCAATTAATTTTGATGATCGAATCGCTGATTTGGGGGCGCGAATGTTGCGTGATGTCGCAGGTGCAGTGTCTCGACAAGTCGGTGACGGTACAACCACGGCTATTGTATTGGCACAAAAATTGGCTCATGAAAGCGTGCGGAGTGTCGCAGCAGGTTTTCATCCCTTGCAATTGAAAAAAGGCTTGGATTTAGCGTTGGCTCTGGTGGAAAAACGGTTGTTGGATAAAGCGGTGACAGGCGTAACCGACGATTGGATTGAAAAAATGTCGGCGGTTGCCACTAAAAATGAACCCAAAGTAGGACAATTATTGGCTCACGCTCTGAACGAGCTGGGACTTGAGGGTCAACTCACTTTTCAATTGGGCAATGGACGCGAAGATGAACTGGCTATTGTCGATGGCATACACTATGAACAAGGTTATTTATCACCGTATTTTATTACCGATAAAACCCGTGCAGAAGCGGTACTAGATAATCCGTATATCCTGCTCTATGACCGTGAAATCAAGGATTTAATGGATTTAATTCCGATATTGGAAGAAGTCAGAGCAGAAGGACGCTCATTGCTCATTATTGCCGAAAATGTCATTGATAAAGCCTTGACAGGCTTATTGCTCAATCTGACGCAGGGCGTGTTTAAAGTCGTTGCGGTCAAACCGTCCGGGTTTGGTGATAGACGACTTGACCGCTTCAAAGATTTGGCTTTATTAACAGGCGGACAGGCGATTTTAGATGATTACAGCAGCCCAAAATTAGAACACGTTACTGTGGATATGCTGGGGCAAGCAGAACGTGTTGTCGTTACAGAAACCAGCATTACTATCATCGGTGCGAAAGGTGATAAACAACTTGCTAAACAACGCATTGAGACACTACGCGCCCAAGCCGACTTTATTCTGGCAATAAAACCCGGCGAGGGTTCAGCCTCAGGCAATAAACACGATTTTGACGAATTAGAAGATCGTATCGCACTATTAACCGCTAAAACAGGCGTGTTCAGTGTCGGCGGTCTGGCGGATTTTGAAATCAAAGAGCGCATGGTGCGCATAGAAAACGCCTATATGTCCGCTAAAGCCGCACTGGAAGAAGGCGTACTGGCAGGCGGCGGTGTCGCGTTGTTTCGCTGTATCAAAATGCTTGATAGCGTGATTGCCGAAAATGCCGAGCAACAACAGGGCATTAACATTCTGAAATTGGCACTGGTTGCACCGTTGGAAAGTGTCACGCGCAATGCGGGCTTAAATCCCGAAGCGGTTATTGCTCGCTTAATGAGCAGTGATGACGAGCATTTAACCATTGATACGCAAAGACAACTTTACGGCAATTTTTTGGACATTGGCATTATTGATCCTGTGAAAGTCATGCGTTTGGCACTGCGCAATGCGGTGAGCGTGGTAACAACGTTAATCACCACCGAAGCTGTAGTGATGAATATCCCCGATTTATCCATCATGGATGGCTATTCACCCGAATGGGCGGCGGCAACGCGTGAAGATCCACGTTCATAAACAAATGAATACTGGGTATTTCTATAAAGCGAGTGATTGGAATACAAACTTAGTAGTCAGTCGATTTTATTATGACGTGTAATAAAGACCTGCGAGGTTTTAAAAACCTCGCAGGTCT
>JAURYI010000083.1 GCA_030654015.1 Methylococcales bacterium
GAGTGATAGCGGCTTGTCTGGCTTTGTTGTAAATCAGTTGCAACTCGCTGATAAGATTGCCGGCATTATCCGAAGCACTCTTCATTGCGACCATTCTAGCGGCCTGTTCACAAGCATTGTTCTCAACCAGTCCCTGATAAACGATAGACTCAACATAACGAATCAATAAATGATCCAAAACCTCTTTGGCATCAGGTTCATAGATATAATCCCAATGACCATTCAGGTTTTGATCCAGTTCGCAGGCGAATACGGGCAACAATTGCTGAATCATCGGACGTTGCGTCATGGTGTTAACGAACTCATTATTGATGACATGAAGCTCATCAATACGCCCTTCGTTATAAGCATCCAGCATGATTTTAATGACTCCGACAAGATCTTGCAGATGCGGAATATCACCCAATTTAGCGACATGACCAACGACATTAACGTTCACATTGCTGAAAAAACCAGCTGCTTTACCGCCAATGGTGGCAATATCAACTTCGATACCGTCTTTATTCCATTGCACTAAATGCGTCAGGGTTTTTCTGAACAAATTGGAATTTAATCCTCCGCACAAACCACGATCCGAACTCACCACGATAACGCCGACGCGCTTTACTTCACGTTTAATCAGAAACGAATGTTTGTATTCTGGATTTGCGTGAGCTAAATGCTTAATAATTCGGGCAATCTTTTTAGAGTAGGGACGTGTAGCCTGCATTCTGTCTTTTGTTTTACGCATTTTACTGGCAGCAACTTTTTCCATTGCGCGAGTAATTTTTTGAGTATTTTTAATACTCGCAATCTTAGTGCGTATTTCTTTACCAACAGCCATAAGGAGACCCTTTTACCAACTATGAGTTTTAACGAAAGTTTCAATAGCCGTTCTTATGCCGCTGCTGATTTCATTACTAAAATCGCCAGTTGCATTAATATTGCCCATTAATTCAGCGTGTTCTGACTTCATGTACAACTGTAAAGCTGCTTCAAAAGCGAGAACTTTATTGACTTCAACCGTATCCAGAAAGCCTTCGTTAGCTGCAAACAATGACACAGCCATTTGCGCAACCGACATTGGCGAATATTGATTTTGTTTCATCAATTCCGTTACTCGTTGACCACGTTCAAGCTGTTTGCGTGTGCTTTCATCTAAATCAGAAGCGAACTGAGCAAATGCCGCTAATTCGCGGTACTGTGCTAAGTCTAAACGTGTACCACCGCCTAACTTTTTGATGATTTTAGTCTGTGCCGCGCCACCTACTCGCGATACTGATAAACCAGCGTTGACCGCAGGACGAATACCCGCATTAAACAAGCTGCTTTCTAAGAAAATCTGACCGTCAGTGATAGAAATAACGTTGGTCGGTACGAAAGCCGATACGTCACCGCCTTGAGTTTCAATAATAGGTAGTGCAGTTAAAGAACCTGTTTTACCTTTTACTTTGCCGCCAGTCAGTTTTTCAACTTCATCAGCATTGATGCGCGAAGCTCTTTCTAATAAACGGGAATGCAAATAGAAAACGTCACCAGGATACGCTTCACGACCAGGCGGACGACGTAATAATAATGAAATTTGACGATAAGCCCATGCTTGTTTAGTTAAGTCATCATAAATGATTAACGCATCTTCGCCACGGTCTCTGAAAAATTCGCCCATCGAGCAACCTGTATAAGGAGCGATGAATTGCAGTGCTGCTGATTCTGATGCAGAAGCCGAGACCACAATGGTATGAGCCATTGCGCCGTGTTCTTCCAATTTACGAACCACGTTAGCAATCGAGGAGCGTTTTTGTCCAATCGCCACATAGATACATTTAATGCCAGTACCTTTTTGGTTGATGATGGCATCAATCGCAATCGCTGTTTTACCTGTTTGACGATCGCCAATGATTAACTCACGTTGACCACGTCCAACTGGAATCATCGCATCAATAGATTTCAAACCTAATTGTACGGGTTGATCTACTGATTGACGTGCAATTACGCCAGGCGCAATTTTTTCGATGGGTGATGTTTCGGTAGTATCAATTGCACCTTTACCATCAATAGGATTACCCAGTGCATCAACGACGCGACCCAGTAAGGCTTCGCCAACGGGTACTTCTAAGATTTTTCCTGTACATTTAACGGTGTCGCCTTCAGAAATATGTTGGTATGAACCTAATACCACCACACCGACTGAATCTCTTTCAAGGTTAAGAGCCATACCAAAAGTGTTACCTGGAAATTCCAGCATTTCACCTTGCATTGCTTCCGATAAACCATGGACGCGTACAATACCGTCAGTTACACTGACAACTGTACCTTCTGTGTGCGCTTCAGCACTCAGGTTAAAGTTTTCGATCTTCTTTTTAATCAGATCGCTTATTTCAGATGGGTTTAATTGCATGTGCTTTTCTCACTCTCACTGTAGAGTCTTTTGCATGTGTTGAAGCTGGCCTCTAATAGAACCGTCAATTACTCGGTCGCCCGCGCGTACTAAAGCACCGCCAATTAATGACTTATCTACGGTTACATTCATGTTGACTTTTTTACCGAGGGTTTTTTCCAAGGTTGAAGCGAACTTAGGCTTTTCTTCTTTAGTGAAAGCGTAAGCTACAATAACTTCAACATCGATATAGCCTTCATCTTCTGTCTTGTAGGCTTCAAAAAGCGTGGCAATGATGGGAACTAAGGTCAGCCGATTATTTTGAACGAGTAGCTGGAGAAGATTTTCAGCTTCTTCACTTACTTGCCCTTGGCAAATATCCAGCATAAATGCTGACAATGCTTGCTTGTTTACTTTTGGGTTGTCGATGACCACAGAAATGTCGTTATTGCTGAGGACAGCCGACATAAACGCCAAATTCTCAGACCATTTTTTAGTGGTTACTGTTTCTTTGGCTCGTTTAAACACCGCTACCGCATAAGGTCTTGCCAATGTTGCCAATTCGCTCATGTTGCTTAACCTAGTTGATTAGAGACTTTATTGATAATGTCTCGATGCTTGGCTTTATCAATTTCTGCACCCAGAATTTGTTCTGCGGCACTGAACGCTAAAGCGGCGACTTCTTGGCGCAAGCTTTCTCTCGCTTGGTGTATTTCTTGTTCAATTTGCGCTTTTGCTGCCAGAATCATCCGCTCACCTTCTTTTTTACCAAGGTCTTTGGATTCTTCAATCAGTTCATTTGCGCGTTTTTGAGCTTGATTAACAATCTCGGAAGATTGCTCTTTGGCTTCTTTGATAACATTCTTGGCTTTTTTCTCAGCCAAGTGCATATTTTCCTGACCTTTTTCAGCCGCTGCCAAACCATCGGCGATTTTTTTTCTACGTTCTTCTAACGAGTCAAATAAAGGCGGCCAAATGTACTTCATGGTGAACCACACCAGAAGTGCAAAGGTAATCATTTGTCCAATCAGAGTAGCATTGATACTCACGATGCGATCCTCTTGTTACTATTGAAATTAGACGGATTATTGACCAGCAGCCGCTGTTACCGCAGATAAGAATGGGTTTGCGAAAGTGAAGAATAACGCCAAACCAACACCAATCATGGTTACCGCATCTAATAAGCCAGCAACAACAAACATTTTGACTTGTAACATAGGAACCATTTCAGGTTGACGCGCTGCGCCTTCCAGAAATTTTCCACCCAACAGACCGAAACCGATCGCTGTTCCTAACGCACCCATACCAAGAACCAGACCTACTGCAATAGCAGTCATGCCTTGTACATCAGCGATTAATTTTGCAATTTCCATGAAACCTCCAAACGGTTAATTTAAGTGATAAAAAGTGATAAAAATATTAATGATCTTCGTGCGCCATACTCAGGTAAACAATGGTTAATACCATGAAGATAAAGGCTTGAAGTGTGATAATTAAAATATGGAAAATTGCCCATGGAAAACTCAGTACAGGTTGAAGATACCAAGGCAATAAAGCGATTAAAATAAAGATTAATTCGCCTGCATATAAGTTACCGAATAAACGCAGTGCCAGTGAGATAGGCTTGGCGATTTCTTCGACTAATTTTAATAGCAGGTTAAAGGGTAATAACCAAGGGCCGAAAGGTTGGAACATCAGCTCCTTAGCAAAACCCCAAGGCCCTTTAATTTTAATGCTGTAAAAAATGATCAACGCAAATACTGAGATAGACATTGCGAATGTTGCATTTAAATCGGTACTTGGTACAACACGCAGATACTCGAGACCCATTAGAGAGCCAATCAGCGGCAGTATATCAACAGGGAACAAGTCCATGAAGTTCCAGAGGAATACCCAGCAAAATATGGTGAGTGCCAAGGGGGCAATTAATTTACTGTGACCGTGAAAACTGTCTTTGACTTGCTGATCAACAAATTCAATCATCATTTCAGCAAAGCTTTGCACTAACCCTGGTACGCCTGATGTCGCTTTCTCTGCTGCGGTTTTAAAAAACCAGATAAATAAACCACCTAAAGCGGCTGAGAAAAACAAGGTATCCAGATGCAATGTCCAAAACCCCTCGCCAAAATGTAGCGGTGTTAAATGGTGAATGATGTAGCCAGTTGCACCTTCAGCGGCATGAGCTTCAGTAGCCATTGTTCCTCTCTTTGAAAAATAATAATGTCAACGCATTAATAATGCGAACCAAAAAACCGATAACGCTGCTATATAGCCGATTAACAGCGGTAATATTTGTATGTTTGAGACTTGAAAAATCATCATAAACAGCGCAGCTGTTAATAATAACTTGCCCGATTCACCTGCATAAAAGGAATTGACGATTTTTCTCGGCTCTTGTCCTGCCGACCTATGTATGCGTAGTGCAAAATACAGGTTAGGAACAAAAGCAGCAACCCCGCCTAGCACAGCGGATAAAGCCTGTTGCTTATCTCCTTTAATGATAAAGCCAGCAGTAATGATAAGTATAATCAAAACTTGATAACTCAGTATCTTAACGACAGTAGAGTCTTTTCTATCTGTCATACATCTCTCCAAACATAATAGCTTATGGATTATAGCTATCGAGCTTCATTAAATCAAGATTTTACCATTCGCAAAGCAATGTGTTTTCATTAAAAACACATGATTATGATGTGGCTACACTAAACAGGACACTTTTCTATAAAATCACCGAAAAGACCTGAGAGTGCTTATATGACAAGCCAAGCCAAAGAAAAATACACCGCCGAATTTAAAGAAAATGCGGTCAAACGTGCAAATGAATCGAGCAATGTGGCGGAAACTGCCCGCGAATTGGGGGTAAAGGCAAATACACTTTATAACTGGGTGTATCAGTTCAGCCAGCGGACAAAACCAGATAAGCTAGAACGCAGCGATGAACATTTGTACGATGAACTGAAACAGTTGCGGAAGGAAAATGCACGTTTGAAGGAG
>JAURYI010000084.1 GCA_030654015.1 Methylococcales bacterium
CTCCTTCAAACGTGCATTTTCCTTCCGCAACTGTTTCAGTTCATCGTACAAATGTTCATCGCTGCGTTCTAGCTTATCTGGTTTTGTCCGCTGGCTGAACTGATACACCCAGTTATAAAGTGTATTTGCCTTTACCCCCAACTCGCGGGCAGTTTCCGCCACATTGTCCCGTATCGGTTGAGCGGTCGCCGATGAGCACGTTGAGGAATCTTTCCTGTTCGGTCAACGGCAATCCATAGCCAACAAGCGTTTTTTTGAGCCAATATAAGAGTGCATTTCATCCATCTCAACCACGTCAAGTTCTGTCGCAGGCAACTCATCAAGGCGATCCTGTTCGCCATACTGTTTTATCCACTGATAAACCGCAACGTGCGAACAGTTCAGCAGTCGTCCTATCGACCGAAAACCTAAGCCTTCCAAATACAGTGCCAACGCTTGGCGTTTTACCTCTTCGCTATACCATTTGCATGCCACAGTGTGTCTATGGTTACAATTCTTGCAATGATAACGCTGTCTTCCCCCGACTATTCCATCTTTGCTGCACTCCTCGTTTTGGCATTTTGGACATCTTGACATCTTTTTCGACCCTCTCTTGTATTGCCAATATTTTAACAGCTATTATTAATTAACAATGCCAAAAAACGGTTGGTTAAGCATGGCAGAAATCGAATTGAGTATTTTGTCCCGTCACATTTCGGATCAAAACACGTTAAAAGATGAAGTAGCTGCCTAGCAAGAGCAAAGAAATACGAGTGCTCGTCCTATGACATGGCACTTTACGAATGAGGATGATGTGCGGGTAAAACTGAAAAACGTTGCCAGATATATAAATGTGACTAGGCACTAGTACCTAAAGTTATTTTTGTCAAAAATTGACGTAAATTATTGCAATATTAAAATATATTATAAGATGTGATTGACAAAAAATGTATTTTTAGTAACACTAATGTCTCACTTAATACATTTAAGAGGTTGTTCTCATGATAAAAAAGCTAGTAGTTTGGTTTATAGTATTCTTTTCTGTAAATGCTTTCGCAGTGCCAGTTAATGTCAATACGGCAGATGCTAAAACAATCGCAGATTCTTTAAGTGGTATTGGGCTGAAAAAAGCCGAAGCTATTGTCGATTATCGTGCAAAGAACGGTGTTTTTAAATCGATTGAAGATTTGAATCAGGTTTCTGGCATAGGCAGTAAAACTATCGAAAAAAATAAAGCCGATATCCTCCTCGGTGACTCTTCCATTCCTCCGACAGCCAGTGAACCAGCTACAATTGGAACAGCTGATAAAAAAGATAAATAGCCATTTATTCTTCTAGTGAGCAGCTAAATTGTATTTTGTTTTATACGAGATTCAGAAACAGATTGTTTTTGAGTATTAGCAAAATCAAAGTAATCCTAGAAATTAAAACGGTTTTGATATTTGTAAAAGAGAAGTCAAAAAAACAGGTTTCTTAAGCTTCTCTTTTATTCAGCCAATGAATATTGGCTTTACACGCGATGTTCGACTTTTATTTTAATGAGTTGAAGGCATGGCGGCGAAAGCGTAGAGTTATTTTTAGCAGAAAATAACGAAACAAAGAGCTGCCATGCCAACATAAGACTTAATCATCACCGTTCATTCTGAACAGTTTCATATCGAAAAAATGAGAGCATGTGATTTATGGCACGCTCAAAATCGCTTTGTCTGTAAGTTATTTGTTCATACCATTGGCGTGATTCTTAATTGTTGCATAGAACCTGTTCAAAATTTTCGTAGTAACACTGATGTGCCAACACTTTTGATGACACAAATTTAAGCAGCTTTGTGCTGCATTTCAAATTCTACAGGAGACAGGTAGCCATTGTTAGAATGGAGTCGTTGTCGGTTATAGAAGACTTCGATGTAGTCAAAGATGGATTTTTTAGTAGCTTCATGGGTCGCATAGTTTTCATGGTTCACGCATTCGGTTTTTAGGGTGCGAAAAAACTCTCGGAAACGGCATTATCCCAGCAGTTGGCTTTACGGCTCATGCTTTGTTGAATGCCATGTCGCTTGAGCAGTTTTCGGTGGCTGTCAGAAGCATATTGACTGCCGCGATCGGTGTGCCACAGCAAGCCTTTAGCAGGTTTACACTTCCAGATTGCCATTAATAATGCGTCATTAACAAGCGTTGCTCTCATGTGTTCAGCCATAGACCACACCACAACGTGTCGCGAATAAAGGTCTATGACTACTGCCAAATATAACCAACTTTCAGTCGTTGAAATATAAGTGATATTACCGACATAGGTTTGATCGGGTTGATTCATGCTGAACTGGCTGCCAGTTGATTAGGTGCGATGAGCAGGTTGTGTTTAGAGTGAGTAGTTACCTTGAACCGTCGCCGGGTTTTACAACGCAATTGTGCTTCCTGCATGATGCGCCCAATACGCCGACGACTCACGGTATGACCTCATTCTTCCAGCACGTTTTTAAGGCGGCGTGTCCTATAGACTGCACGGTTTTGAATGAATGCCCCCGTGATGACCGTTTTGAGTTCTTTATCTTGAGTGGCTTTGCGTGTTTCGCCCACTTTTGTCCAGCATAATACGTCCTACGGCTGACTGACAACACCGAACACAGCAGTCTGACTCCATAGTTTGCATGCTCTTCTAATATCCATGCGTACTTCACCGTGTTTCTCTGGCAAAGTCTGTCCTGAGTATAACGAAGGGTACGCCGCTTTTTTAATAAATCTCGCTCCTCCGTCAAACGCACATTTTTTCTTCAACTGCTTTAGCTTATTGTACGCGATGTTCGACTTTTATTTTAAGGAGTTGAAGGCATGACGGCAGAAGCGTAAAGTTATTTTTGAGAAAAAGTAACGAAACGGAGAGCTGCCATGCCAATAGAAGACTTTATCATCACAGTTTATTGCTGTATAGCCGA